>JANMOR010000212.1:0-2285 GCA_031369435.1 Chitinophagaceae bacterium | reverse complement strand
AAAAAATTGTTTAAAAAATGATGAATGATTTCATAGATCTGCAACGGATAGTTTTTCTGGAGCTGGGATTGTGTAAATTTTTCACATGGTTGAACAAGACTGTCTGAAACAATGAAGGAAGAAGAATGAACCATTGAACCTGTTCAGGAAAGGATAACCTGAAAGCTGATTCGTACTTCTCACAAGCGTTGTTGAAAGATGTACGAAAAAAAAACTGCCCCGGTTTTGGATTGATCCAAACGGAGCAGATATATTAAAATTGAGGTTTTATTGCTGATCAGCTCACTTTGCCAGCTACAACCATTGCACCTAAATCTGGTTGAGGGGCGCCGCCTTCCTTTTCTAAAGTGATGGCAAACATTTGAGCGCCTTTACATTCTTTCATCTTTTGTATACTGGCTACATCAGTAAGACTGATCATACCTGCATCAATTGGTTTACCATCAATCAAAAACCAAAGCTGGTATTGCTTCCCGGAAGGTGCCTGTGGTAAAGAAGAAGGATCAATAAAGAGTTCGCCGGTTGTTTTATTCCAGAACACTTCAGCCTGTTGCTGCACATCGGGCTTTACAGAAGCCAATGCAACAGAAGTTAAAGCAGGATCTGATTTTAAGCGGCGGTATGTTTCGTAGGAAGATACTTTTTTGTTGAGATCGGTCATCTGCTTTTCATAACCCGATGCATTTTGCTGCAGGCTTGCAACATCACTCTTTAATTTACTGTTGTTGTTAAACAGGTATGCAGATAAACCACCGAGCAAAATCAACAAACCCCATGAAGCGGCAATAGCCATTTTGCTGAATGATCTTGTTGCTGCAGATTCAGCTTTCATTTCAACTACTTTGGCAGTTGCTGAACCATTTTTGTTAATTTGTTGTTGAGCAGTTAAGGATGCCATCAGTTTTTCTTTTACAGATTCTGATGGGGTTACAGCCATTTGCATAGCGCCTGCTTCAAATGTTGCGGCGATCGCATTGAGTTCGTCTTGAATTTCAGGAAACAATTGGGCAAGTGTTTCCACCTTTGCCGCCTCGTCGGGAGGAAGCATACCCATGACATACAATTCAAGGTCTCCGGATGATATAATACAACTTAGGTCCACTTTAGGTTACATTCAGTTTTTTACGTAATAGAATTAAGCTATTCCTGATTTTTGTTTTCACCGTTCCTAACGGAATGTTTAGTTCTTTACTTATTTCCTCCTGGGTATATCCCATGAAATAAGCTAATCGCATCAGTTTCCTGTTTTCTTCGGGCAGGTGTAATAACCAGTTTTTTACGTCCATCGTATCTGCACTGGCTCCTGCTGCAGGAATAGTTTCGCTTACATATACGGAATCTTCTAAGGAAGAGTTTTGTGCGCTGTTTTTAAAATTCTTAGAACGGGTTTTGTCAATGGATTGATTGCGGGCAATATTGATCATCCATGTGAATAACCGCCCCTTGCTTGTATCGAAACTACTGATATTGTTCCAAATCTTTACCATGGTTTCCTGCAATACATCTTCAGCAGTTGCCTGGTCGGTAATGATTTTCATGATTACACCCAACAAAGCCCCGGAGAAACGATCATACAGTTCCGACATCGCCTGTTGTTCACCGTTATTCAAACGATAAACCAGTTCAGTTTCATTATATGTAGCTGTTGTAAACAAATGCCCGGTTATTTAACAAATATAGAGAAACCTCTCTTAAAAAATCAAGCTGTTGAACGAAAACGGTTAACAGGCCTTTAACAACAAACATCCCTTTATTGTTTAAACTACGTTTTCTTTCGCAAGTCATACCTGTAAAGAACATATTTCAAACCTTTAAATCAAGTAGTATGAAAACGCAAACCGAAAAAAAATCAATAGAGATCGTTTATGTATTAGCCATAGCACTCTTATTCCATGCAAGCCTGTGGGTTATTAATTATTTTGTTTACAATAACCAATTTTAATCAACAGCATGCAAAGCTCAGTCAGGATCAATTCACCGGGGCCCCTGGATTGATTGCATCCTGGGGATTAACAAAATGCAGTTGACCATTTTTATCTTCTGCCATTAAGATCATACCGTTGCTTTCAATTCCACGCATTTTACGTGGGGCAAGATTGGCAACAACTACAACCTGCTTCCCTACAATTTCTTCAGGTTTAAAATGTAACGCAATACCGCTTACTATGGTTCTTGTTTCAAAACCAAGATCAACAGAAAGCTTTAACAGCTTATCTGCTTTCTCTACTTTTTCTGCAGATAAAATAGTTCCTACTTTCAGATCGATCTTTGCAAAATCATCAAAT
>JANMOR010000363.1:0-7368 GCA_031369435.1 Chitinophagaceae bacterium | reverse complement strand
GTTTTTGTTGTAAAGCCCGATTCTTCTTTCTACCTTTTACCGGCTGGCCGAAACGGGTCAGTTTTTTTATACCACCCAAAACCAATTCATGCAAACTGCTATTCACCTCAACCAAAAAAGAATTGAATCCATCGACATTGTACGGGGCATTGTAATGGTCATCATGGCGCTTGATCATGTTCGTGATTATTTTCATATTGGTGCCAACCTCGATGATCCATTAAATTTAGATACTACTTCACCTGCATTATACTTTACTAGATGGATCACCCATTTCTGTGCACCTGTCTTTGTGTTTCTTTCGGGTTCTTCAGTTTATTTACAAAGCTTACGCAAAACAAAAAAAGAACTTAGTGCATTTTTAATTAAGCGGGGGTTATGGTTAATTCTTGCAGAGTTCATTATTATTTCTTTTGGCTGGACATTCAATCCCTTTTACAATATTGTTCCCCTACAGGTTATCTGGGCTATTGGTATCAGTATGTTCATACTCGGTTTACTCATCCTGATCCGCTTGCCTTATAAACTTATTTTGATAATAGGTTTGGCACTTGTGTTAGGTCATAATCTTTTAGATATTCCTGAAGCAGCTCCCGGTTTTAAAGCTGGTTTTTTATGGAATCTTTTTCACTCCGGCGTTTTTACTACATATGAATTTGCACACAATCATTACGCCATGTTGGTTTACCCTTTTGTTCCGTGGACAGGGTTGATGATGCTGGGTTATTGCACAGGTATTTTTTTTACAGTAAAATTTTCTGTTGAACAAAGAAGAAAAATATTAACCCGTATGGGTTGGGGATTGATTTTGTTTTTTGTTGCCCTGCGTTTTTCAAATGTATATGGCGATCCGGTTGACTGGACTATACAAAAAAACAGTTTCTATAGTTTTCTATCCTTTATTAAAGTAAATAAATATCCGCCCTCCTTATTATACATGTGCATTACAATCGGCCCGGCTTTATTGCTGTTAGCTTATATGGAGAAAATAAAAAACAGGTTTACCAATATCATGATCGTGTATGGCAGAACTGCTTTCTTTTATTATATCATTCATATCTATTTGATACATGTGCTTGCTGCTATTTGCTTTTTTGCAAGAGGCCACTCTTTTGCAGATGCAGCAAATGTGGGAGAAAAATTTCCATTTTTGTTTATTGCCCCGGGTGAAGGTTATAATTTATGGATCGTATATGCTGTTTGGATTGCAGTTGTGATTGCGTTGTATCCATTATGTAGGTGGTACGATACCTATAAAACCAATCATAAAGAAAAATGGTGGCTGAGTTATTTATAAAAAATTGTAAGCACAATCAATAACATACTATGCAACCGTTATTAACAAAAAACAGAATTGAATCCATCGACCTGCTTCGAGGATTGGTTATGATCATTATGGCATTGGATCATACCCGTGATTTTTTTCATTCACAAGCTTTGGTTGATGACCCTTTAAATTTGAACACAACCTCACCTGTATTATTTTTTACCCGGTGGATAACACATTATTGCGCCCCCATATTTGTTTTTCTTTCCGGCACATCTGCTTATTTGCAAAGTGTGCGTAAAACAAAAAAGGAACTGAGTTTATTTCTTATTAAACGTGGCCTATGGCTCATTGCGGTTGAACTGTTTATTATTGGTTTTCTTTTTTCATTTGATATATTTTATACAATCTTTGGATTACAGGTGATCTGGGCCATTGGCATCAGCATGATGCTGCTCGGTTTATTGATCTGGCTTCCCTTCCGTTTATTGTTGACATTTGGGCTCATCCTTGTGCTGGGGCATAACCTGCTTGATTTTTATGAAAAAGCAAATCCCCAAAATTACAGTGTATGGTACAACCTGCTGCATCATTTCGGCATTCATACTTTGTGGGGAAAACATCAATTACTCATCCTTTATCCTTTTCTACCCTGGACAGGCCTGATGATTCTTGGTTATTGCCTGGGGAAACTCGTTCGCATACCGAATGAACAATACCGTAAAAGAGTTTTAACCATCATGGGTTTTTCAATCATCCTCTTCTTTATTGTTATGCGATGGATCAATGTTTATGGCGATCCTGTGCCATGGTCTGTACAAAAAAATCCGTTCTATACTTTTCTTTCTTTCATTAATGTCAATAAATATCCACCATCCGTATTTTATATGTGTGTTACCATTGGTCCTGCTTTATTATTTATTGCATGGTGGGGTAATTTCCAAAATACATTCAGCAGAGTTGTTTCGGTTTACGGAAGGGTTCCACTGTTCTATTACATTCTTCATTTTTTCTGGATTCACTTTTTAAGTACAGTCGTTTTCTTTCTGCGTGGACATTCTTTTGCTGAAGGAATTGCACAGCCTCAGGGTTTTGCCAACTTTATGATTTCGGGAGAAGGTTTCTCTTTAGGAATAGTCTATCTTATCTGGATATTCATAGTAGCTACTTTATATCCACTTTGTAAATGGTACGATACCTATAAAACAAATCATAAAGAAAAATGGTGGCTGAGCTATTTATAAAACAACACGATAGTTATACAAGTAATATTCATCATTACCAAAACCTACTACAATGGAACTGATCAACTCACTGCTAGCAATCAATTCCAATTATATCATTATTGGATTAATGGTGCTTTTTTATTCGCTTGAACAATTGCTCGGCAATCAATTCAAGTTCACAAAAAGACCGCAACACCTGTTTCAAAACAGTTTGATCTATGTTGTTTTTTTTCTTGGGAGTATTCTCTGGTCTACCGTTACTGTTTTTAGTGTTGAATGGCTGAACAATCAACAGGTAGGGCTTTTCTATCTTTTACAGTTGCCACTTTGGTTGAAGTTATTGTTGGGTATTGCCATGTTAGATCTGGTGAGTTACTTGTTCCACCGCTTGTCGCATAAGGTACCATTTCTCTGGCGTTTCCATCGTGTGCACCATAGTGATACTACGATGGATGCATCTACCAATTTTCGTGGACACCCAATAGAGAGTTTTCTTTGGTTTGGCAGCAGTAATATTCTTGCTGCAGCCATCTTTGGTCTTGATCTGCTTACACTGGGTTTCTATTTTTTTATTGCCACTTTTTTCTTTTTCCTGGAGCATGCCAATCTTCGTTTCCCCAAATGGCTCGACAACAGTTTTGGTTTAGTGTTTACCACTCCCAACCTGCACAAAGTGCATCATGAGCAGGACCAGTACTATACTGATTCGAATTACTCGGATATTTTTATTTTATGGGACCGCTTATTTGGTACATTTAAAAGTAAACCTGTTGTGCAAATCAAATTCGGATTAAAAGAATTTGATGATGAGAAAAAACAAACGTTTTGGTATTTAATGAAAAGTCCTTTTTTAAAAATAAAAAGAGTTGAATCAAGTGAACTAAATAAAACCACATCAACTGAATAATTTTCAGGAGCTGTTTCCCTCACCCCTTTAATTAAATTAATGTATGCATCCATTACCAATTGTTCTTGTTCTGCTGCTTGCCAGTTCTGGATTTTCTCAAACAGTATCGAAAGTACCGGCTGCAGGTTTAGCTGCTATCAAACAAAATGATTTAAAAAAAGATTTATACGAACATGCAGGTGCAAGGTTTAAAGGGCGGGGTGCAGGTACCATTAACGAACTGAATGCAGCTGTTTGGATTGCAGAAAAGTATAGAAACCTGGGTTTAAAACCTGCAGGTGAAAACAATTCATACTATCAGTATTTTAATATGTGGCGCAACCGGGTAGCTGCTGTAAGCAGTGTATCTGTCAATGGCCGCTCCTTTCCCTTGTGGAGCGAAGTGGCCATTGCACAAATGGCTCCTGTTGTTATAGAACAGCCTGTTGTTTACCTGGGGAGTGTCGCTTCGATTGATTTGAACAGCATAGATGTGAAAGGAAAAGTAGTGGCCTTTGATGCAGTTCCCGGCTTATTAAATTACAACATGTCATTACCTACCTGGCGGTATCAACGGTTGATGATGAGTAAATATGGAAGTGCGTTGATTGCCAAAGGTGCGGCTGCACTTATACTCATTGGCGATAGCGAAACAGAACTTGCCTGGCCTGATGCGGTAGAAAATTTTAAAGAAGGCAGTTTTGATTTGGATGGAGGACCGAATGAAAAAGTAAATGCAACCGTTCCGGTATTCTGGCTACATGCTTCTGCAAAAAAAGAAATTGCTGCTAATACAGCCCGGCTAAAAGCAAACATCGTTATTGAACGGTACAGTTATCCATCTGTAAATCTGGTGGGTATTATAGAAGGAACCGACCCGGTGCTTTCGAAAGAATATGTTTTGTACAGCGGTCATACAGATGCACATGGTATTCGTAATAAGATTGATGGAGACAGTATTTATTACGGGGCAGATGACAATGGCAGTGTAAATGTGGCCTTGTTTGCAATAGCCAGGGCTTTTAAAAAAAATCCGGGCAAACGATCTGTGCTCTTTGTAATTCATGGTGCAGAAGAGCGGGGGATTTTGGGATCAAGATGGTATTCTTCACATCCAACTGTGCCCATTCAAAGTATTGTAGCAGTATTAAATGGCGATATGATAGGCAGAAATCACCCGGATAGTGCAACCGTTTTAGGAATACAACCACCACATCTTACATCAAATGATTTGGCAAACATGGCCCTTAATGCAAATAACGAAGGACCTAAATTTAAATTAGATACACTTTGGGATAAAGTGGAACATCCCGAATTCTGGTATTTCAGAAGCGATCATTTGCCCTATGCAAGGTTGGGTATTCCTTCACTCATGTATACAACGCTTCTGCATGCAGATTATCATACACCAAGGGATAATGCCGCTAACATTGATTATGGTAAACTAAAAAAAATGACAGATTGGATGTATCGTACCGGGTGGAAAGCAGCGAATGCGTCTCACCGGCCTGGAAGGGAAACAAATTTTAAATTGGAACGATAATCGTTTATCGTTCAATAAACAATTGAACTATTTATACAAGACTGCAATACAAAAAACAAACTATTACTATTATGAGAAAGCTGATTTGTATTCTAATCTTATTTTGTTTTAAAATATCAATTGCACAAAAAGGAAATTACAGTGCGGCTATCAATACAGCAACAACAAAAATTGAACAGAAAGTAATTGATTGGCGGCATGATATTCATCAGAATCCTGAATTGGGAAACAGGGAAACAAGAACGGCAGCACTTGTTGCCAAACATCTGCAATCTTTGGGGATGGATGTAAAAATAAATGTTGCTAAAACTGGAGTAGTGGGAATATTAAAAGGCGATAAACCAGGACCTGTGATTGGTTTGCGTGCCGATATGGATGGTTTGCCTGTAACAGAAAAAACAAATCTTACGTTTGCATCAAAAGTAAAAGGAACTTATAATGGACAAGAAGTAGACGTTATGCATGCATGTGGCCATGATTCGCATGTTGCTATCCTGATGGGTGTGGCAGAAATATTGGCTGGTATGAAAAAAGAGTTGAAAGGTACCATCAAATTTATTTTTCAACCTGCAGAAGAAGGCGCACCAAAAGGTGAAGAAGGTGGTGCTGAACTAATGATGAAAGAAGGCGTATTGGAAAATCCGAAAGTGGAGGTAATTTTTGGGTTACACATTAATGCACAATTGGAAGTTGGTAAAATCACTTATCGCCCCGGCGGAATGTTTGCAGGGGTAGCTGATGTAAAAATAACAGTGAAGGGTAAACCATCACATGGAGCTGAGCCCTGGTCATCGGTTGATCCTGTTGTTGTTTCAGCACAGATCATCAACAGTTTACAAACCATTGTAAGCCGGAATGTAAACATTACAGAAAATGCAGCAGTGGTTTCCATTGGTTCTATTCATGGTGGCAACCGTTCCAATATTATTTCTGAGCAGGTGGAAATGATGGGTACAGTAAGAACTTTAAGTGATGCAGATGAAACATTTGTGTTTAAACGTATCCGTCAGATTGTTGAAAAAACGGCTGAAGCTGCCGGTGCCACCGCAACAGTGGAGCTGCCTTACTCTACGCATTATCCTGTTACATTTAACAACATTGCTCTTACAACCTTGATGTTACCTTCTTTACAAAAATCTGCAGGAACAGAAAATGTAATGCTCGTTCCGGCTGAAACAGGATCAGAAGATTTTTCCTTCTTCGCACAAAAAATCCCCGGACTCTATTTTTATATAGGAGGATTACCCAAAGGAAAAGATCCAAAAACGTCGGCACCGCATCATACACCTGAATTTTTTATTGATGATAGTGGATTTAAAACAGGTGTGATTGCTTTTTGTAACCTGGTGTTTGATTATATGGAAATAAATAAAAAATAAAATGAACCGTAAAACCAATCTGCTGCTGACAATACTATTCCTGCAGGTTTCTATACTTACAGCACAGGTGCAAGTGAGTAAAGAACCCCGTCATAAAAAAGTACTGGAGAATAAATATATTCGTTTGCTGGATGTATGGATGCAGCCCGGAGATACCAGTCAGTTTCATATTCATTCAACGCCATCCGTGTTTCTACATTTTACAACTACTGTTGTATGCTCACAAATAAAAGGCAAGGAATGGGTAACAGCTAAAAACACTCAAGGCAATGCCTGGTACAGATCGTTTGTTAATGATACATTGGTGCACAGGGTAAGCAATTGCGATACTGTTCCATTTCATGTAACCGATGTTGAACTGCTTTCGCCATACAATCCAACAAATAAAAACAAAGCGTTGCCATTTCCATTGTTGTTCGAAAACGAACGGGTCTTTGCCTATCAATTAACTGATTCATCGTTTAACAACAAACTGATCAGCAACCGCGGCCCCATTGTAGCAGAATTGGTTGCAGGAGAAGATGTCATTTATTATGATGCTATCCGGAAAAGATCAACCAACATTAAAACAGGAAAGTATTTATATATCGAACCGGGCAGTTCTTTTTATTTAACTGCCGGCGGAAAAGAAAAGCTGATCCTGGTAATATTTGAAATTAAATAACCGCCTGATCCATGTTTGCAGTTGTTCTAAAATTGAAACCATGAGAAATATATTTCTGCTTCTTATTATAAGCTTGTATGTACTTACTGTTGATGCACAACAACTTTATTTTCCCGATACTGACTGGCAAATAAAAAAACCGGATGAGCTGAAGATGAATAAAGTGTTGCTCGACAGTGCCGTTTCTGTTGCATTGAAAAGTGAAAATAAAGTTGAACGGGATCTGCGCATTGCCAATATGAAATCTTATTCAAGAGAACCGGGTTATAAAATTCTTGGCCCCATGAAAGAAAGAGGAGGACCTGCCGGGCTTGTTATTAAGAACGGATACATCGTTGCACAGTGGGGTGATGTAAACCGGGTTGATATGACATTTAGTGTAACCAAGAGTTATCTCTCTACC
>JANMOR010000185.1:0-1851 GCA_031369435.1 Chitinophagaceae bacterium | reverse complement strand
ATAACACCTTTTGACTTATGACCAAGTCATGGTTTTACTCTATTATTACTTTCCGCATCTTTTTGATAGCATTGTTTGCTATTGCATGGGCAACTGGTTTTTGTCAGAAAAAAACTTCTTCTCCATCAATCTTTTATCATTCAGACACATTGTTTTCAGATAAGTCGAACGCAATAGCTATTGTAGTTGACAACGATATCAAGCAAAAAATTCAGGTTACATTTAGTCAGGGGAGAGCTTATAGCATTGATAACCAAATTTTTCTTGTTGATAGTTTAAAAAATGGAAGTGTTACGATTTCTGCCTTTAAACTTGACAATGGAAAAAAAGTTTTGATTGAAACGAGAAAATTTAAAGTAGTTACTTCTAATGAGCAACTGGTTTATGATAGATACAGAATTAGCCCCGGAATAAACTTAAAGGGATATTTAAAAGGTGATGTTCCTCTTTCTGTATTTAAAACAGCTAATCGACTTAATATTAACCCGGAATTTAAGATTTTAAATTATGTAGCTTATTTAAGTGGCCCTAGTGGTGCTGATACTCAAATGTATTTTTTGGAATCTGAAATTTTTGATGGTGATTTTGTCTCAATTTTACAGAAACTTCGAAAAGGAACGACGGTCACTTTTACCGAAATAAAATTTAAAGATAAAAGAGGCACTATTATTGAGTATCCGGGTCAATTGAGTTTTAAAGTAATAGATAATTAAATAGGGTATTTCCTTTTCAATTAACAGTCGCCTTCACCATACGTTCATTTCCACTCATGTCCTTTTTTAACTCAACAGTAAATCCTTTTTGCTGAAACAGTTCAACCGTTTCTTTTCCCAATTGCTGATTGATCTCCACATACACGTCTCCATTACTGTTTAGGTGATGCAAAGCAAAGTCAGCAATCTTGCGATAGAATAACAACGCATCTTCATCCGGCACAAACAACGCTTTGTGTGGCTCAAACTCCAGCACATGTTTGCTCATGGTATTTGCGTCTGTTGTTTTGATATAAGGCGGATTGCTGACGATGATATCATACTTGCCGAGATCGTTCCATTTGCCTTCATCTAAAAAATCAAGTAACTGAAAGTTGATTTCTGTTTCATGTGTTACTGCATTGTTGATGGCTGTGTGTAATGCTTCAGTGCAAACATCAAGAGCATATACTTCTGTTTGTGGGAGATTTTTTTTAAGTGCAATGGGAATGCAGCCGCTGCCTGTACCAATATCGAAGATAGTGAGTGGAGAATGGTGAATGGTGAGTGGGGGGGATACACTTCGTACTTCGTACTTCGTACTTCGTACATCTTTAACGATCCAGTCAACCAGCTCCTCTGTTTCCGGTCTTGGAATTAAAACACTTTCATTTACTTGAAATTTTAATCCATAGAACCATGCTTCGTTCAATACATATTGTACAGGGCGATGAGTTTGAAGCTGATTGATGAGTTCCTGCAAACGGCTTTTGATATTAAACGGTTTTGTTGATTCCAATGAACGTTGACTCCTGTTTAATCCTGTCATATTTTCCAACACAAGATCAGCGATAGCATTTGCTTCGCTGCTATCATAAACTAATTCCAACTGCTCAACTAAATATGCACCGGCTTCTTTCAAAGTCATGCGCCGAAATTACGGGTAAATATGAAACAGCTATTTTTGCAGCCTTCATGACAATGGATGAACGATATATGCAGCGTTGTATCGAACTTGCCCGTAGAGGAGCAGGTTCAGTGGCTCCCAATCCAATGGTTGGTGCGGTGTTAGTGCATGATGGAAAAATAATCGGAGAGGGTTGGCACCAGCAATATGGAGAAGCACATGCAGAAGTGAATTGTATGAATGATGCCGTTC
>JANMOR010000154.1:0-5396 GCA_031369435.1 Chitinophagaceae bacterium | reverse complement strand
GTTTGAACTGGTTCCTGTCATCAACGGAATGAAAGACAAGCATATTGCTGCCGATGCAGTAAGCAGTGAAACAATTGCATTGCTTCAAACAAAGATGAAACTTTATATTGAAGACATTATTGGTTTGAAGGGTGTAAGTGGGGAAGAAAGCGACAAATTGAAAACTGTAATGGAATTACTCATTGATTTACGTAAAGCAGCCAAAGCTAAAAAAGATTTTGTAACCAGCGATGAAATCAGGAACAGGCTTTTAGAAGCAGGTATACAACTGAAAGATGAAAAAGATGGCGGCATGAGTTATACACTTTGATTATAACTTTTACAATACAAATGGAGCAGGCGATTCGCTTGCTCCATTTTTTTAATATTGAATGCTATGAAAATGAAGGATGGAAATTAAAGTCAGCTGATCTGTCAGTTGTTGTTTCAGCTTCCATTGGTTGTTGCAATACAACAGAAAAAGCCTGCATCATAATATGTTTTGTTTGCCTGCTCCATTCAACAAAAGATTCTTTATTGTTTTGATAGTACGGAAGATAATCGAGTAAGATATCCAGGTTAAATTCATCGGCATAGGTTCCTGCGCCTGCATTTGCTGCATCCCGGGCATTACACCATTGTTCATAATGTCCCTTTACAGGAACCATCAATACAGGTTTGCCGAAATACATCGCTTCACATACGCTTTCAAAACCGGCTGTAGTAACAAGTGCTTTTGCATTGGCCATAAAGTGTAAAAATGTTTTATCATCCAGTGAATGAAAGCAAAGTGTTTCATCATACCGCCATTTACCTTTTACGGTTTTACTGTCGGTAAAACAATGCAGCTCCACTTCAGGATGTACTTTGTGCCAGGTGATTATATCCTGCATATAGCCTGAGTTAAGAATATAAACCAGCAGGTGATTGCCATCGAATACGGTTTGTTCAAATACTTCATTCCGCAACAAGGGAGGACTGATGATAATATTTTTATAGTATTGTTGTTGCAAAGGATAAAAAGAAAGTGCTACTAATTTATCTGAACCTTTTGCAGTCAACTCCGTGTATTTTCTGATGGCGTACTGATCGGTTTTGCTGCCATCTTTTGGAAATTGAAATTCAGGATGCAGGTAAGTAAACTGGTGTGCTGTTGAAATAATCCTTGTATTAAGTTTTTTATACAATGAACAAATGCCAATTAACGGTTCATAAAAATTCAGCAACAGATCAGGCTTGTATGTATCTACTGTTTCCCTGATCAGTTTCATACTTTTCCTGAACTTTCTCCATCGCAACAGATTTTTATAAATGCTTTTACCAAGTTGTATCGATTTGTTTTTTTTATCTGTAACAAAGTTGGGACTGTGAAACAGGATGACAGGTACTTTGATCCTTTCACGTACAAATGCAGGAATTTCTCTTCTGTTGCTGCTGCCGATCATAACTGCAGCCACATGATGACCATTTGCTGTAAGCATTTCATACATGGCAATGGCCTGCGTTAAATGACCACGGCCTTCGCCCTGCACAACAAATACAAAGCTGTTGTTCATATTAATTCAGGTGTTAGGTTTTTCAAAAAGGTTCCAGCATGCTCATCTGTATGCAAAATAATTGTTGATATTTCCGGTTGTTGTACTGACATGAGTTCGTTGTAGTAAATGACCTTCCATTCACCTTCTGCTGTTTCAACAACAGCACTCATGGTTTCAACCCAATCACCACTATTGAGATAATGGATTTTGTTGATGATTTTATCGGCAGCCTGGTGAATATGTCCGCAGATGACACCATCACATTTATTTGCAGCAGCTACTTCACACAACTGTTCTTCATAATCAGAAATAAAAGAAACGGCAGTCTTTACTTTGGCCTTTACTGCCTGTGATAAAGAATAATAAGGTAAACCCCTTTTGGTTCGGTATTGATTGTAATGACGATTGAGCCACAGTAAGAAAGTATATCCTGTATCGCCCAGCTTCGCCAGCCATTTAAGTTTGGTGGTAATGGTATCAAAAATATCGCCATGTACGATATAATATTTTTTACTGCCGCTTTGTAAAATGTGATGACGCTTGATAATAAATTTCCCGAAAGAAAACGGGAGGATCTCATCCAGAAAATCATCATGATTGCCACGCAGGTATATGACCTTTGTATTGTACTTGTACATGTACTTCATGATGATGCGGAAAAAAGCAGTGTGCTTCTTTTTCCATTCACCCGATTTTTTTAACTGCCAGCCGTCAATGATGTCGCCATTGAGGATCAACGTATCGCATTGATGATTGCTGAGGAAATCAACCACTTCTTTTACCCGTGAGTTGCGGATGCCCAGGTGGAGATCGGAAAGGATAATTGTTTTATAATAGGTCTTCACGGTAAGGGGTTTTACAAAGGTTCAAACCTGCTGTTACTGGATCATTGCTTTGTTGTTAACGTAGAATGAATAAATTGTATCCTGAATGTTAACAGGTGTCAGGACGTCGCAGACGTCACACACCATAATTTTGAACTATGCATTACATTGACCATTTATCAAAAGATAAAAAATTCAGAAAAGTGTTAGAGCTGCAAGATCCGCATGAACTGGTGAGGAGGAAGAAAATATATTTATATCTCTGTGCTTCCATTATGAGCCAGCAACTTTCTACCAAAGTGGCCGATGTTATTTATAAACGGTTTCTTGCGTTATACGGAAAAAATGAACCAACAGCTCAACAAATTCTTGATACACCTTTTGAAACATTAAGAGCAATTGGTTTGAGTAATGCTAAAACAAACTATCTCCATAATGTGTGCAGATTTTTTATTGAAGAAGGATTGGATGATCAGCACCTGTACAAGATGAGTAGTGAAGAAGTACAGCAAAAATTGATTCAGATAAAAGGAGTTGGCAAATGGACAACAGAAATGATCCTGATGTTTGCCCTGCAGCACGAAGATGTGTTTCCTGTTGACGACCTGGGTATTCAGCAAGCCATGATCAAATTGTATAAGCTGGATACAAGCAGTAAAAAACTACTCTACGAACAGATGCACAAAGTTGCAGAGAAGTGGCGCCCTTACCGCACCTATGCCTGTGTTCATTTATGGCGCTGGAAAGATGAGAAGTAAAACCCACTACATTTTATGATTATGCCAACCATTGTTTGGTATAAGATGCTGTAATTTTATATGTTCTTATGCGTACGCTCCTGTTGATATTATTTTTTTTAAATGTATTTGTTGCAACTGCACAGGAAAAAGTTGCAACAGTAGGTACTATTCTCCGTTCCCTATCGGGAGGGGATATGATAACTGGCAAGCCCATTGATATTGAATTCAGTCAATCACCCAACTATACGCTGCTTCATTTCTGGAAAAGCAGCTCCGATTCATGTGTCAAAGATTTTCCTGATCTTTTAAAAATGGCAAATGCAAATAAACACAAACTGGTTGTTTATGGATTTCCTTATGAATACAGGCAGGATATTCCCCGTGCAAAAAACACATCGGCTCAGTTTAAATTAAACTGGGCACAATTGCTTCAATACCGGCAAACCAATTCACAGGGGGCAAACGTTATTGATGTATTGGATGTGGATCAGTTTCCAACTTATATGCTGCTCAATAAACGGGGAGCAATCATTGTAAGATCTGGTTCATTAAGTGATGTAGAAGTGGTTTTGAAAAGAGCAGACGATGAGTTATAATTTATCATCACACTTGAAAAATATTCAAAATATTTTTCTTCTTATACATTCAATTGAAATTTTGTTGAGGGCGGGATATTTAAAAAGTATACGCAGCACCTATTGAAAGACTAAAACCGGTTTCCGGTTTGAATAACCTGGGAACCTGGCTCTCTGTATAAAATATTACCGGGATCAATGTAAAATCCCACACGAATTTCTTTTTTTTATTTCCTTTAAATGTAATAGAAGGCATCAGGCTCAGCGTAAAAGGGTTGATGAGTGAAGTAAATTTTTTTTCAGCAGCAATTCTTTCATCATTGGTCACATTTCCCCGGGCAAATGAAATAGTTGCCTTTTTATTTACAATAAAATTAAAATTCGCTCTTAGTCCAAACAGGGTTTCAATATTGGCAGAATCTTTCTTTGAAAAATTATGCATAAACCCGATTGGAACAACCATCGTTTTATTTTTCAGCGAAACCTTGTTATAAGGATAAGGATCAGATGTAGTTTCGCCCCAAAGCCAGGCAAGCGTAAAAAACTCAATTAAACTATTAATGCCTTTTTCTTTATTAATATGAAATGAGTTGCTCATGTAACCAACACCGGTTAAGAAGTGCCATTTGTTATTCTTTGTTTTGTAACCGGCAAGAACAGTTATCTGACTAAAGCCGCCGGCATTAAGTGACCCTTTGCTGCTCGAGGGAACAAGACTATCTCTTGTAAAACGATGAAACAAAATGCCAGCCGCTCCTTCGGGGCGTAAAGAAAACCTTGTTTGTGAACTTGCCTGATGCAGGGTTAAGAATGTAAGAAGAGTCAGGAGGGCGTATTTCATATTGTAATGATATATCAAAAATGTTATTTGCAGGAAGATGAATTAAATAACAATTTGCTCAAGTGTTTTTAAAAATCCTTCATTCAGCTTCGCACCAATTCCAACAGCCTCATCAATTTCTACAATGCCATTTTCTTTAAAGATCATTCCGCCAACAATGGGATCTTCTTTCAGCATCAATGGTGTATCGAGATCGTAATGTACAATCAGATCGCTGCAATACGCAAAATGAACAAGGGCTGTAATGGCTAAACGGCTTTCCATAAAACATCCCACCTGTATTTGAATGTCATGCGCCTTTGCCACATCAATCATTTTCAGCGCATGAAAAATACCACCGCTCTTTCCTAATTTAATATTGAAATAATCGCAGGCTTTCAATTTTGCCAAACGTTCAGCATCATGTTCATCAAAACAACTTTCATCACACATGATTTTAATGGGACTGTTCTTTTTTACAAATGGCAGCTCCGTATAATTCCACCTGGCGATCGGCTCTTCACAATGTTCAATACCAAAACCGTTTAATGCATTCAATGTTGCAATGGCAGTATCAACATCCCAACCCTGGTTGGCATCAATACGTAAAGGCAAGTCTTTTCCAATAGCCTCACGAATAGTTTTGATCCTTGCAACATCTTCAGTTGTTGTAGTACCAAGTTTTACTTTAATGGAAGGGAAACCTTCTGATTTATATTGGAGAGCTTCTGTTGCCATCTTTTCAGGAGTACCCAACCCAACCGTCATGTCGGTTGAAATGATTTTGTTTTTTGTTCCGCCGAGAAATTGATACAACGGTTGATTTGCATGTTGCGCTGCAATATCATATAACGCCATATCAAATGCACTCTTAATACTTTCGTTTCGGGTAATGATACGGTCCATTGCTATTATACATT
>JANMOR010000149.1:0-9121 GCA_031369435.1 Chitinophagaceae bacterium | reverse complement strand
AAACCTGTAAACACGCCAACAGTCCTGCCATGCGTGACCCCAACCCGGTAGTGATCATTTATCCTGGTGTTGGTATGTTCACTTTTGCAAAAGATAAACAAACAGCAAGAGTAGCTGCAGAATTTTATATCAATGCTATTAATGTAATGAAAGGTGCTGAGGCCATCTCTCAATACACATCATTGCCTAGGCAAGAAGCTTTCAATATTGAATATTGGTTATTGGAAGAAGCAAAGCTGCAACGCATGCCCAAACCAAAAGCATTAAGTGGCAAAGTTGTTTTAATAACAGGAAGCGGAGGCGGTATAGGAAAAGCAATCGCCAAAAAATTTGTGGAAGAAGGAGCTTGTGTTATTTTAAATGATAATAATGCAGAGCGCCTGGAAGAAACAAAAAAAGAATTCAAACAGCAATTTGGAAATGATATTGTTGCTGCCGATATACTCGATGTTACAAAAGAAGATACCATTCAAAATACATTAGCCACTGCCGCACTTGCTTTTGGCGGTGTGGATATTGTAGTCAATAATGCAGGCTTATCCATTTCCAAATCAATCGAAGATCACACAGAAAAAGATTGGGACCTTTTATATGATGTATTGGTAAAAGGCCAGTTTATGGTTACACAAAAAGCAGTGGAAATGATGCGTAAGCAGGGTTTGGGAGGTGATGTGTTGAATATCGTAAGTAAAAATGCATTGGTAAGCGGTCCCAATAATGCTGGATACGGCTCTGCCAAAGCTGCTCAATTGCATTTATCAAGATTGAATGCTGCAGAATTAGGAAAAGATAAGATAAGGGTGAATGTAATTAACCCCGATGCTGTTATTGCAGGTAGTAATATATGGAATGGTGGATGGGCCGAAGGAAGGGCCAAAGCTTATGGCGTAACAATAGAAGAATTGCCCGCTTATTATGCTGGCAGAACATTGCTGAACGAAATTATATTGCCGGAAGATATTGCCAACGCCTGCTTTGCTTTTGCTGGTGGGTTGTTGAATAAATCAACGGGGAATGTGTTGAATGTGGATGGCGGAGTTGCTACTGCATTTGTAAGATAATCTCATGTATTTTCTCATAGTCATTAGTGAACGGGTTGATAGTTCTCTATCGGCCCTTTTTTAAAAAAAGAAGTAACTTACTGATATAAAATTGATCGTATGCTTGTCGAAAAAAATAAGATTGCTGATTTTAATGCTTCGCACTCAGCAGATCACCAACGAAAATTTGATTTTATTGCATCATCCATTCCCAACATTGAAGAAGTATTACAAAAACTCATCGACTTCCAGGTAGCTATTCCAAGTTGGGCCTTGGGTACCGGTGGTACAAGGTTTGGGCGTTTTGCAGGTGCCGGCGAACCCGGTAACCTTGAACAAAAATTAGAAGATGTTGGGTTGCTGCATGCATTGAATCAATCAAGCGGAGCCGTCTCTTTGCATATTCCATGGGATATCCCGGAGAATTATGCATCCATTAAAGCTACTGCTGCACAATTGGGATTGAAGTTTGATGCTGTTAATTCCAATACATTCCAGGATCAGAAAGACCAGGAACACAGTTATAAGTTTGGATCATTGCAGCATGTAAATAAAGCAGTACGCAAACAAGCTATCGAACATAATATTGATGTGATCAAACATGGTGTTGAACTTGGTTCAACTGCATTAACTGTTTGGCTCAGCGATGGCAGTTGTTTTCCCGGTCAGTTGAATTTCAGGAAAGCATTTCAAAACACACTGGAAAGTTTAAAAGAAATTTATACCGCCCTGCCGGCCGATTGGAAAGTGTTTGTTGAATACAAAGCATATGAACCAAACTTTTATTCAATGACAGTTGGGGATTGGGGACAATCATTATTGTATGCAAATAAACTTGGCCCCAAAGCATATACATTGGTAGATCTGGGTCATCATTTACCCAATGCTAATATTGAACAGATCGTTTCTTTATTATTAATGGAAGGCAAGCTGGCTGGTTTTCATTTCAACGATAGTAAGTATGGCGATGATGATTTAACTGTGGGCAGCATCAAACCTTACCAGTTGTTTTTAATTTTTAATGAACTGGTTGAAGGAATGGATGCAAGAGGAATGGATCATGCAACTGACCTGGGCTGGATGATAGATGCAAGTCATAATGTAAAAGATCCGTTGGAAGATTTACTCCAATCGGTTGAAGCAATAATGATTGCTTATGCACAGGCATTAACTGTTGACAGAAAAAAATTAAATGCAGCACAGGATGCTAATGATGTTGTGGCAGCGCAGGAAATATTGCAACATACATTCAGAAATGATTTACGGGCTTTGGTAGCCGAAGCAAGGTTAAGAAGTGGAGGCGCTTTGTACCCATTGCAGTACTTCCGTGAACAGAAAATAAGAGAACAGTTAATGAAAGAAAGAGGAACTAAAACAGTAGCAACAGGATTATAAGAAGCCCCCTCCCGACCTCCCCCAAAGGAGGAGGCCATCCATACACAAACCTAACCTGTCAAAGATGACTGTTAAATGAAAACTGTATATTAATTAATAGTTGATAAATGAATAAATGCTGATGGGTTCTGACAAAAGAATATTAAATGAAACGAAGCCCGACCTCCCTTCTCCTTTGGAGAGGGGAACGAGGGGTGAGGTTGTCATAGCGATATTTGATATTGGTAAAACCAACAAGAAATTGTTGCTGTTTGATGAAAATTATAAAGTTGTTTACGAAGAAAGCAAGCAGTTGGATGAAACAACTGATGAAGATGGATTTCAATGTGAAGATGTACATGCACTTACACAATGGATAAAAAAATCTTATGAGCATTTATTAACAGATCAACGCTTTGATATTAAAGCTGTCAATTTTTCTGCATACGGTGCAAGTTTTGTGTACCTCGATGAAAAGCTGGAGATCATTCCACCTTTATATAATTACCTGAAACCTTATTCTAAGGAGTTACAAAATTTTTTTTATAAAACATATGGTGGCGAAAGTAAAATATCAAAGCAAACAGCATCACCGGTGTTGGGTAATTTAAATTCAGGAATGCAATTGTACCGTTTAAAGTTCGAGCAACCCGAAAAGTTTGCTAAAATAAAATATGCCCTTCACCTGCCCCAATACCTGAGCTTTATATTGTCGGGGAAATTGTATACGGATATTACCAGTGTTGGTTGTCACACAAATCTTTGGGATTTTCAACAAAAAAAATATCATGAGTGGGTTGATAAGGAGTCACTTACTGAGAAATTTTCACCACTCCTGAATTGCAATGCCATTGCAGGTTATAATAATGAAACACCTGTTGGAGTTGGTTTGCACGACAGTTCATCTGCATTGATTCCCTATCTCATTTCTTTTAATGAACCATTTATTTTACTTTCAACCGGCACATGGTGTATTACACTCAATCCGTTTAATCATACTCAGCTCAGCGATTTTGAATTACACCAGGATTGCTTAAGCTATTTGTCTTATGAAGGTAAACCGGTAAAAGCTTCCCGTTTATTTGCAGGATATGAACATGAGCAGCAAACTAAAAAACTGGCAGCTTATTTTAATCTACCGTTGGATTATTATAAAACAGTGGAGTTAGATCAGGACCTGGTTGAGGAACTGGAATTGACGAAAGGCTTTTCAAAAAAAGGGGCAGATAATGTTATGATTCAGCAATCGGCTTTTGAAAAGAGGGATTTGAAAAAGTTTACAAGTTATGAGCAGGCCTATCACCAGTTAATTGCAGATCTTATTACACAACAGGTTTACAGTACCAATATTGTATTAAAGGGAACGAATGTGAAACGGATTTTTGTTGATGGTGGTTTTGGCAAGAATCCCATTTTTATGTTCATGTTGTCTGAAGTATTTCCGGGAATTGAAGTGTATGCTGCATCGGTAGCACAGGCTTCAGCTTCAGGTGCAGCATTATTAATGCATGAACATTGGAACAGCAAACCATTGCCAACCGATATTATCGAAATCAAATTTTATTCAGGTTTGCAAAAGCATTCATAATTTGCAGCAGTATCTTTCATCCCCTGTCTGTTTAAAAGCATACCTGAATTGATATAACAAATGAACTGTAAGTGAAGCAAATGAAAGTTGGATTATTTATACCTTGTTATATCGATCAGTTTTATCCCCAGGTAGCCATTTCTACATTTCAGTTATTGCAAAAGTTGGGCTGTGATGTTTCATTCCCGTTAAACCAAAGCTGTTGCGGCCAACCCATGGCTAACAGTGGTTTCTCTGCATTAAGCAGCGGCTGCGATAAAAATTTTATTTCCAATTTTAACTGCTTTGATTATATCGTTGCACCTTCAGGCAGTTGTGTACTCCATATCAAACAACATTTACATGATGAACAAAATCCGCAAGTTGCAGCTCATATCAGGAGCCATGTGTATGAATTAACTGAATTTTTGGTGGATGTATTGAAAGTTGAAGCAATAGATGCTTCTTTTTATCATAAAGTTGGATGGCATACCAGTTGTCATGGACAGAGGGGTTTGCAGCTATCTTCTATGAGTGAACTGATGGTTCCTTCTTTTTCAAAACCTGAAAAATTATTAAGGATGGTAAAGGGTTTGCAATTGAGTAAACCTCTGCGTGCTGATGAATGTTGTGGATTTGGCGGAACCTTTTGTGTATTTGAAGAAGCCGTTAGTGTAAAAATGGGAAAGGACAGAATTAAAGAACATGCAGTAAATGAAATTGAATATATCGCCAGTGCTGATGTAAGTTGTTTGATGCACCTGGAAGGTATATTAAACCGAAACGGCAGTGCAGTCAAGACAATCCATATTGCAGAAATTTTAAACAGCAACGCATGAAAGGAATGAACCATGCAAAAGCTGCAGAACAATTTATTGCTGATGAACCACGAACCGACTGGCATGATGAAACCTTATGGTTTGTAAGACAAAAAAGAGATAAAGCAGCTCATGGGTTACCTGAATGGGAACAACTGAGAGAATGGGCTTCGCAAATTAAAAATCACACACTCTCCAATCTCAATAATTATTTAATTGAGTTTGAACAAAAGGCACAGGCCAATGGCATCACTGTACATTGGGCAGCAGATGGTGCTGATCATAACCGGATCATTTACGACATCATTCAAAAAAATAACATTCAGAAAATTGTAAAGAGCAAGAGTATGCTAACTGAAGAATGTGGGCTGAATGAATTTCTCCATGCTAAAGGAGTTGAAACAATTGATACAGATTTAGGTGAACGTATTGTGCAGTTACGGCACGAAGCTCCAAGTCATATTGTATTACCTGCCATTCATTTAAAGAAGCAGGATGTGAGTGATACGTTTCATGAGCATCTGCATACTGAAAAAGGGAATAACGATCCGCAATATTTAACCGAAGCTGCACGGCAGCATCTCCGTGAAAAATTTATTGAATCAGAACTCGCCATCACAGGTGTAAATTTTGCAGTTGCTGAAACAGGTGGTTTTGTTGTTTGCACTAATGAAGGCAATGCCGACATGGGGGCTCATGCAGCTTCTATTCATATTGCCTGTATGGGTTTTGAAAAGATCATTCCCAAAGCTGAACATCTTGCAGTGTTTCTTCGCTTGCTTGCAAGAAGCGCAACGGGTCAGCCTATTACAACTTATTCCAGTCATTTTAAAAAACCAAGAGATGGTCAGCAAATGCATATTGTAATTGTTGATAATGGCCGCACCAAACAATTGGGCAGGGCCGATTTCAGAAACTCATTGAAATGTATCCGCTGTGCTGCCTGTTTCAACACCTGTCCCGTTTACAGAAGAAGTGGAGGACACAGTTATCATACAGCAGTAGCAGGGCCCATCGGTTCAATTCTCAATCCGAATATTGATATGAAGGCCAATGCTGATCTGCCGTTTGCATCTACCTTGTGCGGATCATGCAGTAATGTTTGCCCTGTGAAAATTGATATACATGAACAGTTATGGAAATGGCGACAGGTATTAACTGAAGAAGGTTATGTTGATAGTGGTAAAAAGATAGGTATGAAGGGAATGGCTTTTGTTTTAGCAAGACCGGCCTTGTATCGTTTTGCAGGGAAAGCAACCCGCTGGATGATGCAGACATTTCCATTCATTGCAAAAAATAAACTCAATCCCTGGTACAAACAAAGAGAAATGCCTGAACCTCCTAAACAAAGTTTCAGAGATTGGTATTTAAAGCAAAAGAAAGCATGAGTGCAAGAGAACAAATACTAAATGCAATAACAGCCAATCAACCTGCCCCGGTTGAATGCGGCAATATTAATATAAATGATGTTATTCATTATGATAATGTATTGCTTCAATTTAAAACAGTACTGGAAAATATTGGCGGAAAACTAATGGAGCTCGATTCAATTGATTCGCTGCAACAAAAATTAAACGATCAGCAGGCAGCAGGAGATATTGTTGTAAACAGGATTGCTGAGTTGGGTGCAATAGATGAAAACATTTCAACTTTATCAGCTAATGAACTGGCAGGAGTTGAAACGGCCTATCTCAATGGAGGAATTGCTGTAGCAGAAAACGGTGCGGTTTGGATCTATGAAAGCCAGATGGGTAACAGGTTGTTACCGTTTATTTGTCAGCACCTGGTAATGCTCATTCATAAAGAAAATATTGTTGCAACCATGCATCATGCATACTTACAGATCGATACCTTCAAAGAAGGGTTTGGTGTTTTTATTGCGGGGCCTTCTAAAACAGCAGATATTGAACAGAGCCTGGTGATTGGTGCACATGGTGCAAGAAGTTTGACAATATATCAGTTATAAATATCCTGTAAGACAATTGTTATTCTTGAGAAAAAAATATAAGTTCATATAAATAATCTTATTCAGAAAATGAAAGCATTGATCTGCGATCAACCCGGATCATTCAGTTATATTAATAAGGATGAGCCGTTGACTAAAAGTGGTCATGCACTTTTAAAAGTAAAGCGTATTGGTATCTGCGGAACCGATCTTCATGCATTTGAAGGCACACAACCTTTTTTTGCTTATCCAAGAATACTCGGCCATGAATTAGGTTGTGAAATTTTACAGGTTGATCCGTCTTCAGGTTTTGAAGCAGGAGAAAGAGTAACCCTCATTCCTTATTTTAATTGTGGCGTATGTATTGCCTGCCGTAACGGTCTTCCCAATTGTTGTGCTGCCATTAATGTATTTGGAGTGCATATAGATGGGGGTATGATGGAAACCATTTCTGTACCAACATCTGCTTTACTGCATGGTATTGATATGAGTTTTGATGAACTGGCTTTGGTGGAGCCTTTGGCGATAGGTGTTCATGGTACCAGGCGTGCAGATGTAAGACCGGGTGAATTTGTTTTGGTGATTGGTGCAGGCCCAATTGGTTTAGGTGCAATTGAATTTGCACGTATTGCAGGTGCTGAGTTAATTGCAATGGACATGAATAACAATCGTCTTCAATTTTGTAAAGAGCGGTTACACATTCAGCACATCATCAATCCAAAAGAAATGAATGTTGTGGAAGAATTGAAACGGATTACAAACAATGATATGCCAACAGTTGTCATTGATGCAACAGGAAGTTTACAGGCTATCAACAATGGCTTTCAGTATATGGCGCATGGAGCAAGATATGTGTTGATTGGATTGCAGAAAGGAAATATATCTTTCAGTCATCCGGAATTTCATAAACGGGAAACAACACTTATGAGCAGCCGGAATGCAACAAGAGCAGATTTTGATCATGTAATGAACTCTATGAAAAATCAATTAATCGATCCTGCTACTTACATTACTCATCGTGTTCAGTTTGATGAAGTGAAAGCACAATTCAGCAGTTGGCTCGATCCAGCAAATGGAGTTATCAAAGCAATGGTGGAGATGAATTAATTTTAAAAAAAAGAATGCATGTTTCAACTAAACAATAAAACTGCAATTATAACCGGGGGAGGAAGCGGTATTGGCAGGGCTATCGCCAAACTATTTGCACAACAAGGTGCAACTGTTTTTATTTTTGATATTGATGAAAAAGGAGCTCAGCAAACTACTGATGAAATTATTTCAATTGGCGCTGTTGCAAAACATATTATTTTGAATATTGCTGATCAGCAACTGGTGAAAGCAGCTGTGCAACAAGTAGTACAACAACAAGGTTCAATTGATATCCTTGTTAACAATGCAGGTGTAGCGCATGTTGGAACAGCCGAAAATACTTCCGAAGAAGATTTTGTACGACTCTTCAATATCAATGTAAAGGGCGTTTATAATTGTTTACATGAAGTGATCCCGGTTATGAAAAAGCAACAACAGGGAGTCATTCTTAATTTATGTTCCATTGCTTCATCTGTTGGCATACCTGATCGTTTTGCATACAGTATGAGCAAGAGTGCAGTTTTAGGTATGACCTTATCTGTTGCCAAAGATTTCCTTGCCGATCATATCCGGTGTAATTGTATATCGCCGGCAAGAGTATATACGCCATTTGTAGAAGGATTTATTTCAAAAAATTATCCCGGAAAGGAAGAAGAGATGTTTCAGAAATTATCAAAAAGCCAGCCGATTGGAAGAATGGGTACGGTTGAAGAAGTAGCTCATCTTGCATTGTATCTGTGCAGTGATGAAGCTGGTTTTATTACCGGTTGTGATTATCCTATTGACGGAGGGTTTATTAAATTAAATAATTAATCATAAAATCAAGCCAGATGAAATTGATTCGCTTTGGTGAAGCAGGAAAAGAAAAGCCCGGGGTACTGATCGCTGATAAATATTATGATGTATCAGCATGGGTACACGACTATGATGAATCATTTTTTGAAAAAAATGGTTTGGCAACACTCGAACGAATTGTTGCTACAACAACTTTACCTGTTGCTGGTGTAACTCGTTTGGGTTGCCCGTTCAACAGGCCATCGAAGATCGTTTGTATTGGTTTGAACTATAGTGATCATGCAAAAGAGACAGGTGCAACAGCACCGGCTGAGCCCGTTATTTTTTTAAAAGCAACTACAGCTGTGACGGGTCCAAACGATGCAGTGATGATTCCTCGGGATTCTGTAAAAACCGATTGGGAAGTGGAGCTGGCTGTTGTTATTGGTAAAAAAGCTTCTTATGTAGAAGAAACAAATGCCATGGATTATGTTGCAGGTTATTGTTTGCATAA
>JANMOR010000144.1:0-7454 GCA_031369435.1 Chitinophagaceae bacterium | reverse complement strand
ATATGCAAATATTGCAGCGTATGAATGTGTTGCAGCAGGCGATAGCAGCTATCAAAGTTTAAGCGGACAAATCAAGCATATGCCAGCTATGCCCAAACCTGACTCTTCAAAACAAATTGATTTTTCATTCGCTGCTTTGCTTGCTTTAACCAAAGTTGGTAATGCTGTTACGTTTCCCGAAGGAAGCATGATGGGTTATTATGCAGAATTAAAAGAACATGCTGATTCAGCAGGAATGCCTTCAGCTATTTTAGAAAACACAATTGCTTTTTCCGATACCATTGTTGCAACCATTATGAAATGGAGCAAGGGCGATAATTATGCAGCAACACGTGGCGCAGAAAAATTTACAGTAAAAGAAGAAGACGGCAGATGGATGCCAACACCACCCATGTATGCTTCAGCCATTGAACCGCATTGGATGCATATCAGAACAATGGTCATGGACAGTGCTGCGCAATTTAAACCAATACGCCCACCAAAGTTTGATATGGATACAAACAGTGTTTATTATAAAGCTTTGATGGAAGTAAAAAACATCGGTGACAGTTTAACAGAAGAACAAAAGCATATTGCAGAATTCTGGGATGACAACCCGTTTAAGATGAATGTAAGCGGACATGTGATGTTTGCTACAAAGAAATTTTCACCCGGTGGTCATTGGATGAATATTGTTGGTATTGCAGCCAAAGAAGCCAAAGCAGATTTTAATACAACCGTTGCAGCCTATGCACAAACAGCCATTGCTTTGTTCGATGGGTTTATTAGTTGCTGGGATGAAAAATACAGAAGTAATTGTGTTCGTCCTGAAACTGTGATCAGTAAATCCATCGACCAGGAATGGCGTCCTTATATTCAAACACCTCCATTTCCTTCTTATACAAGCGGCCACTCTACCATTACTGCAGCAGCATGTGAAGTAATGACTAATTGGTTTGGCGATCAGCTCAGCTTCACCGATACTTCTTTGCTGGAGTTTGGTATCAAAAGCCGTGTCATCAAAACGTTTCGTGATGCAGCACAGGAAGCAAGTATATCAAGAGTATATGGCGGCATCCATTATCGTTTCGATTGCGATGAAGGAAATAAAATGGGCCGGCAGCTGGGAGAGATGATTGTTCAGCGATTAACATTTAAAAAAAGTAAATCACACTAAAAAATCTATTGTATGAAATATATTTTCATGATCAGTCTTTTTATTTTTTCAGCGAAAGCAGCTGTATCACAGGGATGCGTTGCCGTTCGCAGTAACGGTGCTTACTGTACAAGAAATGCGGCAGATACCGCCGATGATCATAAATGGCAGCTAACAACAGGGTATCGTTATTTTAAATCCTTCCGTCATTTTGTTGGTACAGAAGAACAAAAGGAACGTATTGAAAAGAAAACAGATGTACGCAACTGGCAACACTCAGTTGATTTTACTTTGTTTCGTAAAATCAATAAGCGCTGGTCCATCGGGATGAATATGCCGGTCATTTCAAACACACGTTCTTCTTTATATGAACATTACGGAAACAGCAGTACCAATGTTAATGCAAGAAGAGAAACACATTCTTTTGGAGTGGGTGATGTTCGCTTCACTGCTTATCGCTGGATGCTTGATCCTGCAAAAAGCAAAAAAGGAAACATACAGCTTGGTCTTGGCATTAAACTCCCAACCGGTGATTACGAATACCAGGATTTCTTCTGGAAAAATGATTCAACAAAAGTATTGGGCCCGGTTGATCAATCGATTCAGTTAGGCGATGGCGGAACAGGAATAGCATTAGAAGTAAATGGCTATTACAGTTTTGGTCATGTGCTGAGTGTGTATGGTAATTTTTATTATCTCAGTAACCCAAGAGAACATAATGGCGTATCAACAGCAAGAGGCGGAACAACGAGTGCCACAAATATTACTTATGGCAGCAGTGTAATGAGTGTCCCTGATCAATACATGATCCGTGGAGGAGCAAACGTTATGCTGGGAAAATTTTCTGCATCAGCAGGTGTACGTTTAGAAGCGGTTCCTTCCCAGGACCTGATTGGCGGCAGCAGCGGTTTCCGTCGTCCCGGCCGTATTCTTGGAGTTGAACCGGGAGTTGCCTATCAACTAAAAAAAGTAAACTTCTTTGCTACTGTTCCATATTGGTTTGTAAAGAACCGTACACAGAGTTATGCTGATAAAGTACGCACTAAAATGACCGGAGTGTATGCACAGGGTGATGCAGCATTTGCAGATTACACCATTAATATAGGTTGCAGTATTAAATTTTAATAAACGAACAATCCCGATTACGCATAAACAAGCAAGATGAAACATTTACAACCAAACAAACTGGTATTACTACTGATGTTATTATCAGCAAGCTGGCGATCGCAGGCACAAACAGATATAGATGCTATTATGATGGAGAAAAATGCATTCTGTTTAGGTCCCGGTTATTCTTACAGCAGCTGGAAAAATTATTGGGAAGGAACCAAAAAAAGAGAAAACCTGAATCTTGGAACAGTATCTACACAAATGTTTGCTCTGATGGGCAACTACGGAATTACAAACAAGCTTAATGCACTATTCAATATTCCATATGTAGTTACAAAAGCCAGTGCAGGTACTTTACACGGGCAACAGAGTTTACAGGACCTGAGCCTGATGTTGAAATACCGTCCCATCAATAAAAAAATGGGCAATGCAAGGCTGGCGGTGTTTGGTATTGCAGGAGGTTCTATACCAGTAACCAATTATGTAGCTGATTTTTTACCCATGTCAATTGGTTTGCAAAGCAAAACTGCCATGGCAAGATTGATGGTTGATTATTATTACAACAGCAGGTGGTTTGCAACAGCATCGGCTACCTATGTGTATCGTAGTAATATCAAAATTGACCGCACTTCTTATTACACAGATGAACTCATTCTTTCAAATGAAGTGGCAATGCCCAATGCCACCAGTTTCAATATCCGTGCAGGATACAGGTCACAATGGTTGATTGCCGAAGCCGTATTAAATAACTGGACAACACAGGGAGGTTTTGATATTACAAGAAACAACATGCCTTTCCCCAGTAACAGGATGAATGCAACATCATTGGGGGTGAACTTCAAGTATGTGTTTAAAAAAATACCGGAGCTTTCCTTAAATGGCGGAGCCAGTAATGTAATTGCCGGAAGAAATGTAGGTCAATCATTCAGTGCCAACGGTGCCGTTTTTTATGTGTTTGATTTTTCCCGTAAGTCAACAACATCCGATCATAATAAATAAAATAAAAAATGAAAAGTATATATTCTTTAATCCTGCTTTTGACAATTGTAGCAATTGTGAGCAGTTGTAAAAAAGAAGTGGAAGGAAGAACAGATAATATTGAAGCCCTTACTCCACTTAATATTGATTTGAATGCAGGTGTATGGAAACCAATATTACTCACAGGCCCAACAGAGTTTTCAGTAGCTGTGCCCATTGCAACTACATCACCTGATTATATCATTCAGATCAACGAAATCAAAACCTGGCAGGCTGAGCTGACAAAAGAAGAAAAAGCAATAGTAAAGTACTGGAGTGCCGGGGCTGTTCTTCGCTGGAATGAAATTTTGAGAGAACTGGTAGCGAAGCATAACCTGCCTCCTTATCAAAATGCTGATGGAACTTACCCTTTTCCTAATGCGAATAACCCATTAGCGTATCCTCAGTTTCCATTTTCTAATCCACCTTATGCTGCAAGGGCTTATGCATATGTAAGCTCAGCACAATATGATGCTTTGGTAGCTGCATATCATTACAAGAAACTCTATAATCGTCCTGCACCATATAAAGTTGATGCAACCATTCAAACACTGATCCCGAAATCAGATCTCCCTTCCTATCCATCTGAAGATGCTGTTGTAGCAGGAGCAGCTGTAGAAATGATGAAATTATTATTTCCCGGCGATCAGGATTTTATTCAGCAAAAAGCAGAAGAGCATAAAAGAGCAAGATTGATTGCTGGTGCAAATGTTCGCAGTGATCTGGAAGCAGGTGAAACATTGGGGAAACAGGTAGCCCAAAAATTTATCACAAGAGCAAGAGGCGACCGTGCCGGAGCAGCAGCAGGAAATCAGACACAGTGGACACAAATGGAAAATGATGCCATTACAAGAGGTGAAATCCCCTGGTATAGCCTGGACATTCCTAAACGTCCTCCTATGCTTCCTTTATTTGGAAAAGTAAAAGCATTTTTGTTCGACTCGCTTACAGCAGTATCTCTTCGTCCGGGTCCACCGCCTTTAGTTAGCAGTCAAAAGATGAAAGAAGAAACAGAAGAAGTTTATCAATATATCAATAACCCAACAAGAGAGAACATCCGTATTGTACATTTTTGGGCAGATGGTGTTGGAACCTATACGCCTCCCGGTCATTGGAATGCAATTGCTGCTGATGAATTTATCAGTCAGCGTTTCAGTGAAGTAAAATGGGCGAGGAATATGGCTTTGCTCAACATGACATTGATGGATGCAGCTATTGTTTGCTGGGATACGAAATATTATTATTTCAATCCACGGCCCACTCAATTAAATGCAAAAATAAAAACGTTGACAGGTATTCCTAATTTTCCCGCTTACATTTCCGGTCATTCAACTTTTAGTGGAGCCGCAGCAACGATATTGGGTCATTTTCTTCCCGGAAGAAAACAAGTGTTTGAGGATATGGCAAAGGAAGCATCTATGTCAAGACTTGTTGGGGGTATTCATTATAGGGCTGATTGTGAGGAAGGTTTGAAATGTGGAAACGCAATCGGTGCTTATGCGATAACAAGAGCAAGAACCGATGGTGCAGAATAATTTATTTAAATAAGGCATTTGATACACGAGTAAGATGGGTAGTAAAGTATATGTCATTTTTTTTCTATTGATCTGCAGTTTAGATACTTATTCTCAAAACGATACTATAAAAGATACAAAGTTGAGAGTAGTGGATTTAGATAGCATTTTGATTGTTTCTCATTTCAGGTTTAACAGGATCAGGCAATTGCCGTCTGAACAAGGCACCTATATTTTTGCCGGGAAAAAAACAGAGGTCATTGAACTTGCTCATATCCCTGCTGATATTACAAACAAAACGGGCAGACAACTTTTTGCAAAAGTTCCCGGTGTATTTGTTTATGATATGGATGGTAGTGGTAATCAGATCAACATCGCAACAAGAGGACTTGATCCGCACAGAGGCTGGGATTTTAATTTGCGTAAAGATGGAATAATCACCAACTCCGATATGTATGGTTATCCCGCAAGTCATTACAGTATGCCATTAGAAAGTGTTGAACGTATTGAGTTAGTAAGAGGCACCGGTTCTTTACAATATGGCGCACAGTTTGGAGGCATGCTCAACTATGTAACAAAGCAAGGCGATACAACAAGACCATTTGGGTTTGAATCAATTAATACGATTGGTTCTTATCATCTGGTGAGTACTTACAATGCAATAGGTGGGAGAAAAGGGAAATTCAGATACTACGCTTATTTTCAGAGGAAAGCAAGAGAGGGTTACCGTGATAATGAGCATACCAATTCACAGGCACAGTATATTGGTATTACTTATGAACCATCAGCATCATTTTCAATACGAGCAGAATGGGCAAGATCGAAATATATTTATCGTCTTCCGGGTGCTTTAACTGATAGTATGTTTCTGGCCAATCCACAACAGGCAACAAGATCAAGAAATTATTACAGCCCCGATATTCATATTCCCTCTGTAAATATAAATTGGCAGATCAGCAGTAAAACAAAAATTCAATTGATCAGTTCTGCTGTATTAGGAAACAGAAGCAGCGTACTGTTTGATAAACCAACGGATATAAAAGACACCATTAATACAGCCACCCTTCAATACAATAACAGGCAGGTTGATATCGATAATTATCACAGCTATACAACAGAGATCAGGTTGTTGCAGGAGTTTCGTCTTTGTAAACAACAAAGTGTTTTAGCAGCAGGCGTTCAGTATATGAACAATGATCTTCATCGCCGGCAATTAGGAAAAGGGACTACGGGTAGTGATTATGATCTTGCACTGCTTGATCCGGTTTGGGGGAGAGACATTCATTTGAAAACAAAAAATATTGCAGTATTTGCTGAAGGCAAGTTTCAATTGTTAAAAAACCTGTCAGTGAATGCTGGCGCAAGAGTTGAAACAGGGCAAACTGATATGACAGGTACAATCATTTACTATCAGGAAAATAAAATCCCAGTAAGTATTAAACATCAGTTTCCATTACTTGGAGCAGGGTTTTTATATAAACCTGTAAATACTGCAGAAGTTTATGGCGGCTTTTCCCAGGCATTCCATCCGATGTTATTCAAAGATTTAATTCCATCTTCAACATTTGAAAAAGTTGATTCTGCAATTAAAGATGCAAAAGGGTACAATATAGAACTTGGGTTTAGGGGGAACTGGAAATTTTTAAGATGGGACGTGAATGTTTTTGTTTTGCAATTCAATAACAGGTTTGGAACATTAGCCCGTACCGATAATGCCGGAAATTTTTATACCTATCGTACAAACATTGGTAATTCACTTACAAAAGGGTTGGAATTATTTATACAGGCAGATTGGATGCTTGGTAATAAAACAGGGTTGTCTCTGTTTACCTCAACGGCTTATATGCATGCACGCTATACAAAGGCAATTATAAAATCAGGGAGCAATAATGTAGATGTAAGTGGTAATAAAGTAGAAAGTGCTCCCGACGTCATTTCACGGAATGGTATCGTTTTTCGACATAGGGGGCTTGCACTATCGGCTTTATACAGCTATACAGGAAAAACTTTTGCCGATGCATTAAATACAGTACAACCTTTACAAACAACAGGTGCCGTTGGGCTTGTACCCGCCTACGGATTACTTGATATAAATATTTCTCTGCGCTTAACAGGAAATATTGAAATAAGGGCAAGTATCAGCAACATTTCGGATGAACAGTATTTTACCAAGAGACCAACCTTTTATCCAGGCCCCGGAGTTTGGCCCTCTGATGGAAGAAATGGTACAATTAGTATAATCATAGCTCTATAATGAAAGAAGACCGTGCGGAGTCATTTTTTTTATATTTTATCAGTAGTAGTTAAATAACCCTCCTCCGTTTTTACGGAGGAGGCTGTTTTTGAAAAACGATCAATCTTCTTTATGAAAAAAATTTTCTGGTTAGCTGTAATTGGTCTTATCATATTTGAAGTGTGTAATGTATATTTTATTATGCCCATGCCCGGGAGTCAGCGAATGAACAGTATTGAGTTGGCTTATTTTTTATATAACTACCGCTGGTATTTCAGATTATTCTTTGCAGGCTTCATGTTATTTGGTTTAATCAAAGCAAACTGGAAAAGAAAGTGGACACTGGTTATTCCAATTGCATTGTTAGGGATCGTAATTTATATGGCCAATTTCAAAATGGCAGCCGATGCTATGTTTCAACAGCCCAAACAAATCATTTTTAAAA
>JANMOR010000356.1:0-4422 GCA_031369435.1 Chitinophagaceae bacterium | reverse complement strand
CACGCCACCCGGTAAAGATGGAAAACTGAATGCCGCTATATTATATACTGCACAACTCGTTGGTATTTCAAAAATATTTAAAACAGGCGGTGCACAGGCCATTGCGGCAATGGCATACGGCACGGAGACCATTCCGCAGGTATATAAAATTTTTGGCCCGGGTAATCAATATGTAACCTGCGCCAAACAATTGGTACAAAAAGATGGGATTGCAATTGATATGCCTGCCGGCCCAAGTGAAGTATGTGTAATGGCCGATGATACAGCTAACGCATCTTTTGTAGCAGCAGATTTATTGTCACAAGCGGAGCATGGAGTGGATTCACAGGTATTATTGGTGAGTATTTCTGAAACTATGATCAATGAAGTATTAAAAGAAACAGAGAAACAGTTGGAAAAACTTCCCCGGAAAGAGTTTGCAGCAAAAGCATTAGAAAACAGCAAAGCAATTTTGCTGAAAGATGTAACTGAAATGATTGAGCTTGTCAATCAATATGCAGCTGAACATCTCATCATCAGTTGTAAAAATGATGAGCAAATTGCTGAACAGATCATCAACGCAGGTTCTGTTTTCCTGGGCAACTATTCACCCGAAAGTGTGGGTGATTATGCCAGTGGCACCAATCATACTTTACCAACCAATGGTTATGCAAAAGCATACAGCGGTGTTAGTGTTGACAGTTTTGTAAAGAAGATCACTTATCAGAAATTAACAGAAGAAGGTTTAAAAAATATTGGCAAAGCTGTTGAAGTAATGGCGGAAGCCGAAGGGTTGGAAGCGCATGCGAATGCAATCAGAGTTAGAAAACAAAGTTTATAGTTGATAGTTTATAGTTAAGCTAAACTTAACTGCAAATGATGAAATGCTTAAATACTATTGTTCAATAATAAAACAAATGCCCGGCCTCCCTCTCTTCCGGAGAGGGAACGAGGGTGAGGCTTTAACATGTCTTTCGAACTAAACAACTTACTACGACCAAACATCAAGTCACTTACCCCCTACTCTTCTGCCCGTGATGAATTTCATGGCGAAGCAAAGATCTTTTTGGATGCGAATGAAAATAGTATCGGCTCACCGTTATTAAAATGGTACAATCGTTATCCCGATCCGTATCAGCAAAAGATCAAAGAAAAATTATCTTTGATCAAAGGCGTGTCATCAAAACAAATTTTCATTGGTAATGGAAGCGATGAATGTATTGATCTGCTCTACCGTGCATTCTGCAACCCGGGGAAAGACAATGTCATCATTTGTCCGCCTACCTACGGCATGTATGAAGTGAGTGCTAATATTAATGATGTGGAGCTCCGAAAAGCACCATTACTCGATAATTTTCAACTCGACCTGGTGCACATGGAAACATTGATAGATGAAAATACCAAGCTCATCTGGATCTGTTCGCCCAACAACCCAACAGGCAACAGCATGAACAGGGAGGACATTGAAATGGTACTGAACAATTTCGATGGACTGGTGATTGTTGATGAAGCCTATATCAACTTTGCAAAACAGCATTCCTGTATTTCGTTATTGAGCGAGTACCCCAATCTTGTTGTAATGCAAACACTGAGCAAAGCATGGGGTCTTGCAGGTTTGCGTTTGGGTATGTCGTTTGCAAGCGAAGAGATCATTACAATTTATAATAAGATCAAGCCACCTTATAATATCAGTGAAGCAGTGCAGGAACTGGTGATCAAAGCATTGGATAATGTAGAAGATGTGAATGCAATGATCAAAGAATTGGTGAATGAACGTAAACGATTGGAAGAAGCATTGGTTGGCATTTCGGTAGTTGAAAAAATCTATCCATCGGATGCGAATTTTTTATTGGTGAAAGTAGTGGATGCAAATGCCATCTATACATGGTTGCTCTCCAATGAAATTGTTGTAAGGGACCGCAGCAAAGTCATTTTGTGTGAAGGTTGCCTGCGTATTACGGTAGGAACGGCCAAAGAAAATGATGAGCTATTGAACGCTTTGCAGAAGTTTATTGTTTAGCCTTTAACTTTAAAGACTCAAATCAAATTAATATGAGCAGGATTATCGCATCAATTATTTTAGTATTCGCAGTAACGTTTACCGCCTGCGCTAACGATTCAACAAAAAACAAACAAACAGCTATTGCAGGTGGATTAAAACTACCTCCCGGTTTTAAAGCAACGGTTGTTGCAGATAAACTCGGCCAGGCAAGACATATCGTTGTTAACAGCAATGGCGATATCTATGTAAAACTGGAACGCTTAAAAGATGGTAAAGGCATTCTTCGTTTAAGAGATACCAATGGCGATGCTGTTGCTGACGAAACTTTTGCATTTGGAAATTATGGCGGCACTGGTATTGCTATCAAGAATGGATACTTGTATGCATCTTCCAACTCTGAAGTGTATCGTTATAAATTCAATGCAAAAAATGAAATTGAAAATCCTGATAATCCGGAAGTAATCGTAAAAGGATTGGTTGATAAACGTCAGCATGCATCCAAATCATTGGTACTGGATGATAAAGGAAATATTTATGTAACCATTGGTGCACCTTCTAATGCATGCCAGGAAACAGATCGTACAGCAGGTTCACCGGGACAAACACCTTGTCCTATCCTTGAAACAGCAGGTGGTGTTTGGTTGTTTAGAACAGATCAACTCAATCAAACCTATGCAGAAGGTATTCGTTATGTAACTGGCTTACGAAATGTGGTTGGTCTCGATTGGAATTATTCCATGAACGAATTGTATGTAACGCAGCATGGCCGTGATCAACTTAATCAATTACATCCAACACAATATACCGTTGAGCAAAATGCAGAGTTACCAGCTGAAGAATTCTTTATGGCAAAACAAGGAATGGACTTCGGCTGGCCTTATTGTTATTACGATCCACTTCAAAAAAAGAAAGTATTAGCTCCTGAATATGGTGGCGATGGTAAAACTGAAGGTCAATGTGGTACAAAAGAAAAACCTTTGTATGCATTTCCTGCACATTGGGCACCAAATGCATTGCTGTTTTATACTGGAACAAAGTTTGGAGATAAATATAAGAATGGTGCATTCATTGCATTTCACGGAAGCTGGAACAGGGCGCCATTAAAACAGGGAGGATATAATGTGGTGTTTGTTCCCATGAAAGATGGCAAACCAAATGGTGAGTATGAAATTTTTGCTGATGACTTTGCTGGTGGCGAAGAATTCTTAACTCCTGCCAAAGCACAACATCGTCCATGCGGTTTAGCGATGGGTACTGATGGTTCCATGTATATCTCTGATGATAAAGGTGGAACTATCTGGAAAATTATCTACACAGGAGAAAAATAAATTGGATGAAGAAAATTTCAATTGTTGTATTCATGCTGATTGGTTTTATAGCAATATCCTTTACACATGATCAGCCGGATATAAAAGCATCCATTCAACGTGGAAAGAAAGTTTATGAAAAAGCTTGTCTGACCTGTCACCAGGCAGATGGTGAAGGTGTACCACGTTTGAATCCACCGTTGAGTAAAACAAAACAGGTATTAGGCAACAAAGAAAAACTGATTCGTATTGTGTTGCAGGGTTTGAATGAAGAAGTGGAAATCAATGGTGAATATTATGATAATCCCATGCCTGCACAACCACAACTGACCAACCAGGAAATAGCCGATGTATTAACGTTTATCAGGAATAGTTTTGGAAATAAAGCAACAGCTGTATTGATAACGGATGTAAAAACAGTAAGGGGCAAAATCAAATAAACATATTCTTATCAAGAATGAACAAGGACAATATATCAGCAAGTAACTCCCCTTTAGGCCTGCCCGATATTGAGGCGGGGGTTGGGGGCAAACGAATATTATTTATAGATCGTGATGGTACATTGATCAACGAAGCTCCCCCAACCTATCAACTGGACTCGTTTGATAAACTTAGCTTTTACCCGGATGTATTTTTTTATCTCCGCAAAATTGCTGCTGAACTGGATTATGAATTAGTAATGCCCACCAACCAGGATGGGTTAGGTACATCCAGTTTTCCTGAAGATACTTTCTGGCCCCTACACAATTTTGTGGTGAACAGTTTAAAGAATGAAGGAATAGTTTTCAGCGAAGTGTTGATTGATAAAACATTTCCGCACGAAAATGCAGCAACAAGGAAACCCGGCGTTGGTATGTTTACCACATACATCAACAATCCCGATTATGATCTGGCGAATTCATTTGTAATTGGTGATCGCATCACAGATATTCAATTGGCAAAAAATCTTGGTTGTAAAGGTATCTGGATGAACAACGACCCCAACCTTGGTGCTGCTGAAATTAAAGACCAGGTAGAAGAACTGCGTCAATCAACCATTGTACTGGAAACACCGCATTGGAAAGAGATCTATGAATTTTTGAAACTGGGTTTGCGTAAAGTGGTACATGAACGCAATACCAATGAAACAAAAAT
>JANMOR010000097.1:0-4528 GCA_031369435.1 Chitinophagaceae bacterium | reverse complement strand
GGATCTAATTTGCGCTGATATTGATTTTCGTACATAACAACTCGTGGAAACTGATTAAATTTGCAATTCTTTTTGAACGTGGTAAAGATAGGTAACATATCGCTTCCTGAATTTCCGCTCTTACTTGCTCCTATGGAGGATGTAAGTGATCCGCCATTCCGTGCCGTTTGTAAAGACAATGGTGCTGATCTCATGTTCAGTGAATTCATCAGCAGCGAAGGTTTGATACGTGATGCCATGAAGAGCCGTCAGAAACTGGACTTTGATGAAGAGGAACGTCCCTTTGGTATCCAGATTTTTGGTGGCGATGAAGAAGCACTGGGTTTAAGTGCAAAGATTTGTGAAGCAGTAAATCCTGACCTGGTGGATATCAACTTCGGTTGCCCGGTAAAAAAAGTAGCCATGAAAGGTGCAGGTGCAGGTGTGTTGAAAGATCTGGACCTGATGGTTCGTTTAACCGCCTCCGTTGTCAACTCCACATCCTTACCAGTTACAGTAAAAACAAGATTGGGTTGGGATGACAATACAAAAAATATTGAAGAAGTAGCAGAACGTTTGCAGGATGTGGGCATTAAAGCATTGAGCATTCACGGACGTACACGTTCACAGATGTATAAAGGTGAAGCCGACTGGACCTTGATTGCAAAAGTGAAAAACAATCCCCGCATTCAAATTCCCATTTTTGGTAATGGTGATATTGACAGTCCCGAAAAAGCGGTGGACTATAAAAACCGTTATGGTGTTGATGGTGTCATGATCGGTCGTGCTGCTATTGGTTATCCATGGATCTTTAAAGAGATCAAACATTTTATTAAAACAGGTAAGCATCTGGCACCACCAACCATTGAACAACGGGTTGAGGTTTGCAAAAAACATTTACATAAATCCTTTGCATGGAAAGGACCAAAGGTGGGCATCTTTGAAATGCGCCGTCATTATGCCAACTATTTAAAAGGGTTACCCAACATTAAAGAGTTTCGAAGTAAACTCGTTATTCTCAATACAGTTGAAGAAATTGATGAAGTGCTTGATGAAATAGTTATGAAGTTCAGCGGTTATGAATTTGAACATTCAAAAATTGAGCTCATCAATTATCATGAAAAATGCCCGGTTGATTAACCGGGTCTGGCCGCCTTTAGCGGCCTGACTTAACTTTAAGTCATCTTTATCTTCATCGTCTTCATCAAACCATATATTGAAACCAACGCCCAGGTTCCTTCCAGTATAACAAAAGGTAAATAGCTGATGAGGTAAGAAGCATAGCAGGCAAGCAATGCTCCAATGATATTGATTAAATAAAACAATTTTGAATCGGAGTTTAATAACCTTGCTGTATTTAAAAAATAAGCAAACAGGATAAGTCCTACTCCGATTGTACCGATGAGATCATTGTATGTCATGGCAATTATTTTTGATTGATAAACGATTCCAGTCCTTGTGTATAAACAGCAGCACGACGTTGTGCAGCAATATCAAGGAACAAAGCAATAATAAGCATTATAAAAAGACCCATCCCTAACCCACTCCAAAATTGCTTATCTACTTGATTTCTGAAATAAAAGAACAGGCAAATACCAACTGCAAGGAACACCACTTCAAGAATAAGAATGACACTGAAACTCTTCATCACTTTCTGCATACGTGGATATTCCTTTTGTTTCAGTTCAGATGGATTCATATCATAAGCATATACATTCCTGATCCTGTCGGCATCACTCCGTTTATAAATTGTAAAACCGATGGCCCCTGCAATCAACCCCACTACGATAATCGGAATAGCTGCTCCCTTATAAAAAGGCGTTTTCATCACAAAGAAAAAGATGATTGCTGCAATAACAGCTACAATTCCAATAACCAGGAAAAAGAGACTGCCTTGTTTTTCTGCTGAAAAGTAGTGCTCAATATCTGCTTTGCTGAACATGCGGATTGATTTATAAGTAAGTTACTACAACTGCAATTTGTTTCCGATAGAAAGATGCTCTACGCTGTTGATGTTCAATTTTTCCTGCAGCAATAATAATTCCTGCTTTGGATAAAAGATGGGCTCATCACCCATATCAAAAGTACCATGATGCATAGGGATGAATTGTTTTGCTTTCAATTGTTCAAAAGCAAGCAATGCATCTGCCGGACTTGTATGTGCTGATGCCATAAACCATTCGGGTTTGTATGCACCAATGCCAAGCAATGCAATATCAATATTTGGAAAAAGTAGAGCAATTTCAGCAAAATGAATTCCCAATCCGCTATCAGCACCGAAATAGATTTTTTTATTATTGCCTTCCAGCATAAAACTTCCCCATAGCATATTGTTCATATCATGCAACCCTCTCCTGTTCCAATGTTTGGCAGGCAAATAAGTGATGGAAACATCCGTTTCAATTTTGTATTGTTGATACCACCCTGCTTCAATGATGGAGTTACTGATCTTCCAGCTGCGGAGCAGTGAAGTCATATTCATTCCGGTTAAAATAACAGCATGTGGATTGAGTGCACATAGTTGCTGCATGCTCTTTTTATCACAATGATCACGGTGGTTGTGCGACAATAAAATATAATCGATCTGTTTTAGATGAGATACATCACAAGGCAAAGGAGTAAAACGTTTTACCGGACCTACATTGTATAAAACAGGATCTGTAATAAAATGTTTCCCGGATAAAGTAAAGAGAAAACATGCATGACCAAGCCATACGATTCCATCTTCCCTGTTAGCGGTGATGAGATGATTAGCAACTACATCAACAGTAGTTTGTTGTTTCTGCTTGAGCGGTTTTAAAGGGTTTTTTTCTGTTTGCCATTTGAAGAGCTCTCTCATTGATTTTTCAGATGGCCCATCAAGGTTGATATATTGTTGCTTTTCATTCAATGAATTGCCATTCCAGTTTTCTTTAATAAACGGAAGCGAAGGATTATATACTGGAACTGTTGCCATTCACAAGAATTAAATCAAACCATTAATAATACAGCTACATAATGACAAATGGCAGCAGTCAATACAAATAAGTGCCAGATAACATGATGATAATAAAATTTTTCCCAGAGATAAAAAATAACACCAATACTGTACAACACTCCTCCAATCATGATCATAATTAAAACGGTCCAGGGAACGGCTGCAAAAAATTCTTTGCCGCTGAACAGCAGTATCCAGCCCATTCCAACATACACCATAGTGGAAACAAAATTGAAGCGTCCGGTAAAAAACAGTTTGAAAAAGATGCCGATGAACGTAAGGCTCCACAATACCGCCAGCATGGTAATGCCGGTTGCATTCATCATATAGTTTAAAAGAAACGGTGTGTAAGTGCCCGAAATTAAAAAGTAAATGCTCACATGATCAAATACATGCAGCACTTTCTTTACCCGTGGATGCTGAAAGGCATGATACAAAGTAGAAAAGGTAAACAGCAGTAAAAAACAAAACCCGTAAACAGCAGCACCCACCACTGCAGATGTATGATTCTTTGTTACGGCCAAAGCACTTAAAACCGGTAAGGCAGCAATACCAAAAATAATTCCAATACCATGCGTAATGCTATTGGCAATTTCAAGTCGCAGATTGGTGGGTTCTTCATGCATATGCCTGATGCTTATTTTTTAATTTCATTAATTACTTCATCGCTTAGCGGCGAGATGGATGGATCGAAATAATGAACAAGATGTCCATTTTCATCTACTAAGAATTTTGAAAAATTCCAGCTTGGTTGTTTGTTACTCCAGCCGTTGAGTGTTGAATCGCTCAGCCATTTAAAGATAATGTTTTGTTCGGGGCCCCTCCTTACTGTTGACTTTTTCATTAAGGGAAAAGTAACCCCAAAATTGATTTTGCAGAATGCTGCAATTTCTTCATCGCTTCCTTTCTCCTGTTCTTTAAAGTCATTCGCAGGAAACCCAAGTATTACCAGGTGGTCCTTATACTTTTCATGCAACTCCTGCAGTTGATCATACTGGCCTGTAAATCCGCAATCGCTGGCAGTGTTAACCAGTAACACTTTCTTCCCTTTTAATTGTGCAAAATCAAATTCGTTTCCATTATTGCTGATCGCTTTTAATGTATAGAAAGGCACAGGTGGAACAATACTTCTTTTACCAAACACTTTCGCTCTACTGCGAAAAGCCATGAATATCGGATAAACAGTTTTTAAAAGCTTTTGTCTCAGTGTCATATTTTCACTTTTTCTATTAACAAATAAAACATACCCAGCAAATGAAGCTATTAAAACAAGTATTACAATTAATATCTTCTTTAGTTTACGCATCCTTTATTTTCTGCCAATCACTGTCTTCCAGAGATCGTGTTTGAGTTTGTTGAAAGGAGGGTAACGGAAAAAAGGCTCATACCAGTTTGATTTTTTTACCACTCCTTTGTAATGTGTATACGTATCAAAAGAAAATTTTCCAAGATAGCCTCCGTGTCCGCTTGTTCCAATACCGCCAAAAGGAATATTGCTGTTTCCTAATTGATAAACCGTTTCATTAATACATCCTGCGCCGAATTGAACACGTTCAATAAAAAACTGTTCCG
>JANMOR010000349.1:0-2788 GCA_031369435.1 Chitinophagaceae bacterium | reverse complement strand
CAGGATGGCTGTTTCTTGCAGTAATTGAGAGACCCCGGTAAAAACCGGGGTCGAAACCAAAAGTAACTGCTTATGAGAAAAAATTTATATTCAGATTTGTTACACAAAGTTCGTTTAAACAGCCTGTCAATATTCCATCTTCCTGTTAATATTCTGCAAACCTTTCATGCAATCGTTTTCGTTGATTTAAAAACGGGTCTCCCGAAGAATCGGGAGACCGTAACCAAAACTAACTGCTTATGAGAAAATTGACTGCTTTAAAGATCTTGTTACTATTGAGACGCTGAACAGGCACTAAAGTTTATTCATCCCTTGTTAAAAATTCCTAAAACCTGCCTGTACAATTTCTTTGCTAACTAACTTCTGGATGTGTACTTTCCAAAACCATGCCAACAGCGTTTCAATTAAGAATTTTATAACTACCATACATTAGTATGACAGAGAATCAACATTTTAGTTTATTCAAAAAATTGCTGGTTTGTTGTGAAAACGGGGATACTATCAATAATAACCAGCCCGGTTTTTAATTCTGCGATGAGAGTTTTTCTGTGTTTTCAGCAAATTGCAACGCATCAATCAATTCATCAATTTCACCATTGAGCACTGCATCTAAATTATAAAGTGTAAGATTTATTCGATGATCGGTTACACGGCCCTGCGGATAATTATAAGTTCTGATCTTGGCGCTTCGATCGCCAGTACTCACCAAACTTTTTCGTTGTCTTGAAATTTCTTCTTCCTGTTTACGCACCTGCTCTTCATACAAACGTGTTCGCAGAATATGCATGGCTTTTTCACGGTTGCCAAGCTGTGTACGTTCTGTTTGACAAATAACAACCACACCTGTTGGAATATGAGTAAGCATAACTTTTGTTTCCACTTTATTTACGTTCTGTCCGCCTGCTCCACCACTTCTCGATGTTTCCATTTTCACATCACTGTCCCTCAATTCAAAATCGATTGCTTCAGCTTCGGGCATAACAGCAACTGTAGCCGCACTGGTATGTACACGGCCACTTGTTTCTGTTGCCGGCACACGTTGTACACGATGAACACCACTTTCAAATTTTAAAATGCCATATACATCTTCACCTGTTACTTCCAGTTGTACTTCTTTGTAACCGCCAACCGTTCCTTCGTTATCGCTGAGGATGGTTGTTTTCCATCCACGACGTTCGCAATACTTGATGTACATGCGTAACAAATCACCGGCAAACAAACTGGCTTCATCGCCACCCGTACCTGCACGTATTTCCAGAATTGCATTGCGGTCGTCCTGTGGATCTTTTGGAACCAGTAACTGGCGGATATGCTTTTCCAATTGCTCTTTTCTTCCTTCCAGTGTTGGCAATTCTTCTTTGGCCCTTTCTCTCAATTCTTCATCATTTCCATTCAATGCTTCTTTATAACTGTTTACATCATCATCTGATAGCTGTAAATATTCTTTTTGAGCAATCACAATTTTTTCAAGGCTGCGATATTCTTTGCTGAATGCGGAATACTTTTGGTTATTACTAACGATTGCAGGATTGGTTAATGCAACACCAATTTCATCAAATCTTGCTTTTATTGCTTCTAACTTGTCTAACATTTCGCCTCCATCTCCCAAAAGGGAGGGTTTTGTGTATAAATTTGAGCGGCAAAGTTAAAAGAAATCAACCCATGGACTACAGGAAATTCAAAGCAGCAGAGTTGTTTGATGGATACAAGCTTCATCACCCAGGTAAAGTATTGATTACGGATGCAGCAGGCATTGTGCAGGATCTTGTAGCGGTAATAGATGCAGGCGATGATGTAGAAGTATTTGATGGAATACTTACACCGGGTTTCATCAATGCTCATTGTCATTTAGAATTGAGTCATTTGAAAAATGTAATTCCACCGCATACCGGCTTAATTGATTTTTTATGTTCGGTTATTACAAAGCGTGGATTTGCAGCAGAACTGATTCAACAGGAAATCATCAAAGCTGAGAAAGAAATGTATAAGAATGGTATTGTTGCTGTTGGAGATATTGGCAATACAACAGATGCTGCATTGGTGAAAAGTAAAAGCAATATCCGATGGCATATTTTGTTGAAGTACTCAACTTTACAGATGAAAAGGCAGATGAAAATTTTAACCATTATCAAACTGTTGAAAAAGAACTGGAATCCGCACTTCGTACTTCGTCCTTAGCACATCGCACATCAATTGTTCCGCATGCACCTTACAGTATTTCGCCAAAAACATTTCAGTTGATCAATGAAGCTACTGCCAATCAAATCATCTCTATTCACAACCAGGAACATCCTGCAGAAAATGAATTGTATGCAACAGCTGGCGGCGACTATTTAAGATTTTTTAAAATTTTCGGTCTTGATCGTTCTCCGTTTCCGGTAACAGGCAAAACAAGTATTCGATCTTATCTTCCTTATTTTACTCAGCGACAAACGATCTTTCTAATTCACAATACCTATATGCCAGAAGAAGATATTGTGTGGGCCAATGCATATGCTGCAACCAATGGATTAAAGCTGATCTATTGTCTGTGCATCAATGCAAATCTCTATATAGAAAATAAAACACCCCCGGTTGATCTTTTACTAAAACATGGTTGTAAAATTGTACTGGGCACAGATAGTTACAGCAGTAACTGGCAACTGAGTATTGCAAAAGAAATGGAGGCATTGCTGCAACATACATCGCTCAGCAAAGAACAGGTATTGCAAATGGCAACCATCATTGGAGCAAAGGCATTTCAGTGGAATGATGTATTGGGCAGTTTTGAAAAAGGAAAACAACCCGG
>JANMOR010000054.1:0-5161 GCA_031369435.1 Chitinophagaceae bacterium | reverse complement strand
GTAATACTGGTGAAAACACCTCTTTCTTTCATGTAAAATAATGTGTTTATTTGCAGGAACTTCTTTTCTCAACCAAAACAACTGTTATGAACCTCAAACTCATTTCCCTCATTCTGCTATTGATTGCTTTCACTGGCTGTGCCCCTCAAACCTTTTTAATGATTGCTGAAGGTGAAAGTTTTGATGCCCTTACAAAGATTACCGATGACAAGAAAATTTCTGTTTATCCCAATGGAGGCGAAAACAGCAAGAACCTTGTTTTCTCGGCTAAAGAAAGCGATGGGTCCTATAATATTTATATGAAGGATAATGTGCTGGCAAGTTCTATCATCCAGAAAACAAGTGGGTTGAATTATAATATCTTCCCAAACTATTGTCCTGCCAACGATAAGATTGCTTTTTGTTATTTCAACAAGAGTAATTATGATATCTATTATATCAATGCAAATTCAGGCAAAGCCATTACACAGGTAACCAATACAGATGAAAATGAATACAACCCATGCTGGAGCCCGGATGGCAAATCAATTGTATTTGAGAAAGGTGCAGCTCCACGATCATTTATTCAATACAGGAGTGGTTCTTTAGGTGGTGGTATGCTTTTTAAAATTACAGAAAACCAGGTGTGGATCAAGAATCTTGAAACAGGTGAATTGAAAATGATTGGCCAGGGAAGTTATCCTAAGTTTTCACCAAATGGAAAAGAAGTTGTTTTTGTAAAGTATGATATTAACAGGAATCGTTCAGGTGAAACGGGAACCATCTGGACCATGTCAATTGATGGTGAAAACCAACGCCAGATAACCAATACCGATCTGGGTTATGCCATTTTCCCATGCTGGAGCCCCGATGGAAAAAGCATTGCTTTTCAGTTAACAAAAAGAGATAAAGCTGATTCAGATATTTACACCATCAGTACTTCAGGAGAAAATTTGAAACAGCACACCATTAACAAGAGTAATGATTTTGCTCCTTACTGGTCAAAAGATAATTTTCTTTATTTCTCATCCGACAGGGGGAGTCAATATCAAAAATATTTGATCTGGCGCTTCAAAATTTCAACTGAATAAGTTCCGGCAATTGCATTAATAAAAAACCATCTGCTTAAACAGATGGTTTTTTATTTTTCCACACCCGCAGTGTTTGTATGATCACACTCAACACAATTAACCCTATCCCCCAATAAAATCCTTTACCTAATTCTTTATTTTCATGAAACATTAAAAATGCAAGTGCAATGCCATACAACGGTTCAAGGTTGTAAGTAAGGTTAGAAGTAAAGGCAGATATTTTTTTTAATGCATTAACAGATAATTGCAAAGCGAGCACCGTACAAAACAACGACAATATCAATAACCAGAACCAATCACTAATTGAAGGAATCGCTTTTACTGCCGGAGAAATCTTTAAATAAAAAGGCAACAGCAAACAAAGTATCAGCCATCCACCACCTAATTCATATAAGGTTAAATTCGCAGCTGGAATATGTTGTATCAACCGTTTATTAAAAATGGGGAACAGGGCTGATAAGAATGCAGCAACAACTCCTAAGATAATACCCGTTTTATATTGTACATCAAAATGAAAAATGAGATAAATTCCAACCAATACCAACAGTCCCAGCAGCATTTCAATGATATCCACTCTTCTTTTCGTCAGCAATGGTTCAAGCAATGCAGTGAAAGAACCTGTAGCAGCGAAACAAACCAACGCAATGGATACATTGGCATACTTGATACTGCCGTAAAAGAAAAGCCAATGCAAAGCAATGATGCCGCCAATGGAAATACACTGAAGTACATACTTCTTTTCTATGACGATCATTTTCCTGCTGAATAAAAGAATCAGCAATAAAATAAGTGTTGATAATAACATTCTGTACCAAACCAACCAACCTTCATTGAGATCGATCAGTCGGCCCAATACACCTGTAAACCCTGCAAGAAAAATAGCAGCATGTAATTGCAGAAAAGCTTTGGTAGTGGAGTTCATGAATTACGTTCAGGAATTGCTTTGTGTAAGCATTTCCTCCGATGAAAATTTGGTGAGCGGCTCAGCATTTTTTTTGATACGAACATGATAGTTCTTAAAGATGCTTTGCCAGCGGAGTTTTAAAACACCTAAGATCCCTTCTTTTACAATACCCTTGTTCATTTTGCTTACACCTAACTTCCGGTCAACAAAAGTGATATTCACTTCTTTGATCTTAAACTTCAGTTTCCAGGCAGCAAATTTCATTTCAATCTGGAAAGCATATCCAATAAAACTGATACCATCGAGGTTGATGGCTTCCAGCACTTTTCGTTTATAACAAACAAAACCGGCAGTAGGATCCATAACGGGCATCCATGTAATTAATCTTGTATATAAAGAGGCCCCTTTAGAAAGTAATATCCTGTTGCGTGGCCAGTTGGCAACAGCACCGCCTGTTACATAACGGCTGCCCACTGCCACATCAGCGCCTTCATATTTACAGGCATCCACTAACCTTGCAAGATCAGCAGGGTTATGACTGAAATCGGCATCCATCTCACAAATAAAATCATAACCTTTTTCAATAGCCCATTTAAAACCGTGTATGTAGGCAGTACCTAAACCGAGTTTGCCCTTTCGTTCTTCAATAAATAATTTGCCGGGAAATGAGGGCTGCTGATTTTTTACCAGCTGTGCAGTACCATCGGGAGATCCATCATCAATTACCAATACATGAAAATCATTATGCAGTGCAAACACTTCATATATAATATTTTCAATATTATCCTTCTCGTTATAGGTAGGTATGATAACTAATTTTTCCAATCTGAGAATATTCTTTAATGCAAGTTAGTTTATTTCAAAAAGAGCGTTCAATATTAAAGCAAAGCACAAAACGTTTAGTTCTTTTTTAACAGCGTACGGTTTAATATCTCTGTCAGTTTTTGTTTGGTGTGCAAAGGAAAATCGCCTTTCATCATCCAATCATAATACTGTGGCTCCTGTTTTAAAACAAGGGTAACAGGTTTTCCTTTATGCTTTCCGAAATTAAATACTTCTACTCCATTATCCATAATAAACCGTCTTGCGAAATCCACAACCTGGTCTTCACCTGTGAATTTAACAATGGCATCAACTGTAGCGCCCATTTGCGGATAGCGTTTAACCTGTGCTTCCAAAATTTCCCATGTAGCAGTTGCGTCAATTTCGGCACTGTGAGCACCATCTAATATTTTATCGCAATAAAATTTATATGCTGCCGATAGGGTGCGTTGCTCCATCATATGAAACACACGCTGTACATCCAGCAGAAAACGATCGTTTAATTCAATGTCAATTCCTGAACGTAAAAACTCTTCCACCAGCAAAGGAATATCAAACCGGTTTGAATTATAACCTCCCAAATCAGCGTTGGCAATAAACATTTTGATTTCGTTGGCTGCCTGCTTAAACGTGGGTGCGTCTTTCACCATTTCATTGGTAATGCCATGCACATCTGTTGATGCAGGTGGTATGGGCATTTCGGGGTTAATGAGTTTGCGTTTCACCTGCCTGCTGCCATCGGGCATTATTTTTACAATTGCTATTTCTACTATCCGGTCGCTGCTCAGGTTAATGCCGGTGGTTTCAAGGTCAATAACTGCTAAAGGCCGCTTTAATTGTAAACTCATGAAATCGGTGCTTGATTGGTTATTCGCTTCAAATGTGATGGGAATCTGTTGACTCATTTAACAAAATTAACTAAAAACAAATGCTTCCTGCTATACGTAAACTATTAAGTTTGACGTTCTTTGGGTGTAATTATATAATTAATAGAAAAACTTGGTTACTTTTACGGAACCTAAAAATCCGTTTATAACATGAAAAAGATCATGACCGCCCTCGTTATTGCAGCAGTTGTTGCATTTATTTTTACATCTTGCGCAGGCAGCCGCTCCGGAATGGGATGCCCCACAAGTTCAAGCAGCAAACCTTTCAGGGCATAAGCTGTTGTTAAAGAAATATTTTACATGAATTGGATCCCTCTCTGCTCCACTGAAGAAATGGAGCATTTAATTCTATTGTCGAAGGAAAAACCTCAGGTTATTTTTAAACACAGTACCCGCTGCAGCATCAGCTCAGTGGCCAAAAAACGCCTGGAGAAAAGTATTACGCAAGAAGAGGTATCGTTTTATTTTCTCGATCTGTTTGCCTACCGCACTATTTCAAATGCAATAGCTTCAAGGTTTAACGTTACACATGAATCTCCCCAAATCCTGGTGATCAAAAAAGGAAGATGTGTATATGATGAAAGTCATATGAGCATTGACATGGAAGATATATTGGAAAATGTTGATAAGAAGTGATCTTCAGTTCCTGATTACAACGGGTTATTAACCGTTACCAGTGGTACAAATGAATCGGGAAATAAGGTTTTTCTTTAGGGCATAAAGATTCAATATGAAAAGAACTTATTTTCTCGTATTTATTTTTCTTACCACTACTGCATTTGCTCAACAGAAAATTGATTTTGAAACATACAATCCACCTTCTACCCTTGTAACACCTCAACACAAAATCAGCAAAGCTAAATTTCCGTTTATTGATGTACATAATCATCAGTTCAATATGCCAACAATGGATTTGTCTGTCTTAACAAAAGAGATGGATAAAATGAATATGAGAACGATGGTAAACCTCAGCGGAGGTAGTGGCACTCAATTAAAAAATGCTGTAGCAAATGCCAAACAAACTCAACCAGGACGTTTTATTGTTTTTGCCAATGTTGATTTTAAAGGCGTAGGTGAAGCGGGCTGGGGCGAAAAAGCAGCCAAACAATTAGAAGATGATGTACAAAATGGAGCCAATGGTTTAAAGATCTATAAGAGTCTTGGGTTTTCTGTTAAAGATATCAACGGCAATCGTGTAGCTGTTGATGATGAACGGCTTGATGCAGTTTGGAAAAAAGCTGGTGAATTAAAAATACCTGTGCTCATTCATACCGCAGATCCTAAATCTTTCTGGGATCCTTTGGATAATACCAATGAACGCTGGCTTGAGCTGATCATCAACCCCAACCGGAAACGTAGTGCTGATAATCCTGTGCCTTTTGAAACATTAATTGCAGAACAACATAACCTCTTCAAAAAACATCGTAACACTACATTTATTGCTGCACATTTTGGTTGGTATCCCAATGATCTCAATA
>JANMOR010000052.1:0-3075 GCA_031369435.1 Chitinophagaceae bacterium | reverse complement strand
CAAACTAAAAGCGAATTACTTTTAAGGTGAAAGGCCTAGGGTATAAGGCTTAAGGAAAACAAAGAGTATGCGTGACTATAAAAAACTGGATGTTTGGAAAAAGGCACACGAGCAATACATGTTTGTGAAGATAAATATTGCGCCTAAGTTTCCGGATAAGGAACGGTTTGAATTGACGTCGCAACTATCTCGTGCTTCTTTATCGGTTCCCCTAAATATTGTAGAAGGATGTGGTCGGTTTACCGATAAGGATTTTGCACATTTCTTAGATAATTCACTCGGTTCTATCAACGAAGTCGATTACTGTTGTTTTGCAGCATTTGAATTAAAGTATATTTCAGAAGAAGAATATAATAGTGTTAATAAAACGGTCAATGAAGTTAGAGCCATGCTTATCAACTTCCTCAAGTTCTTACGAAACGGAGGCTCAGACCCTAAACCTTAAACCTTTAACCCTCAACCTTTTTATATGAACTTATTCGACGTTTACCCCATCAACAACATCGCTATTACAAAAGCAAAAGGCACATATGTATGGGATGATAAAGGCGAGCAGTGTTTAGATCTATACGGAGGTCATGCTGTCATCAGTATCGGACACACTCATCCGCATTGGGTAAAACGAATTGAAGAGCAGTTGAACAAAATTGCTTTCTACTCCAACTCCATAAAAATCCCCATACAGGAAGAGTTAGCAGCAAAGCTGGGTAAAATGAGCGGTAAAGAAGATTATCAACTCTTTCTTTGTAACTCAGGTGCTGAAGCAAATGAAAACGCAATGAAGCTGGCAAGTTTTCATAACGGCCGGAAAAAAATTGTTGCGTTCAACAAAGCATTTCATGGCCGTACGTCTTTAGCGGTTAGTGTAACTGATAATAAAAATTACATCGCACCGGTGAATGAAACTGACAATGTCATTTTTCTTCCGTTCAACGATGAAGCTGCATTGGAAGCCTGTTTCAAAAAACAAGGAAATGAAATTTCGTCGGTGATCATCGAAGGCATCCAGGGAGTGGGTGGTATTAATGTTGCAGAAAATTCATTCCTTAAAAAGATCCGTTCACTTTGCGATCAATATGGTGCAGTTTATATAGCTGACAGTGTGCAATGTGGTTATGGCAGAAGCGGTAAATTTTTCAGTCATGATTTTGCAGGGGTCAATGCCGATATCTACAGCATGGCGAAGGGCATGGGCAATGGTTTTCCCATTGGTGGAATCATCATAGCACCGCATATCAAACCAAAACATTTTCAGTTAGGTACCACCTTTGGCGGTAATCACCTGGCATGTGCTGCTGCATTGGCCGTGTTGGAAGTAATGGAAGAAGAAAAGTTGATGGGCAATGCTGTCATGATTGGCAAATATCTCCGTGAAGAATTAGAAAAGATTGAAGAACTTGAAAATGTTCGTGGTCGGGGTTTAATGATTGGCTTTGATGTACCGGAAGAATATAAAGACCTCAAGAAAAATTTATTGCTTCATCAAAAAATCTTCACTGGTGAGGCAAAGCCAAATGTAATTCGTTTGTTGCCAAGTCTGGGGCTCAAGAAAAGAGATGCAGAACATTTTATTGAAGCAGTGAAAGAAGAAATAGGTCTAATGCAAAATGCTTAATGCTGAAAGCAAAACACTATGAGAGACTATCGTAAATATGATGTTTGGGAAAAGGCACATCAACTTGTTTTGTTTGTGTATAAAGAGTTACTCCCTGCTTTTCCTAAAACAGAGCAATACGAATTAGCTTCTCAAATGAAGAGAGCCGCATATTCAGTACCAATGAATATTGCTGAGGGGTGTGGAAGAAATTCTGATAAAGATTTTGTTCATTTTCTAGATATATCACTTGGTTCAATTCATGAATTGGAATATACTACCTTGTTAGCTTTAGACTTAACATATATCACAAAGGAAAAACATGAAGTACTATCTCTGAAATTGAATGAAGTAAAAGCAAAACTGATTAATTTAATAAAATCGATTCGTAAAAATCAGGATCTGCCTTAGGCTTTAAGCATTTGGCATTCCGCATTCAGCATAAGATGAAACAGTTTATTTCCGTTCATGATGTAGCAAATATCAATGCACTTGTTGAAAAGGCGTTGAAGTATAAAGCAAGTCCGCTTGTTGATAAAACATTGGGCGCAAGCAAACGCATAGGTCTTATCTTTTTAAATCCAAGCCTGCGTACAAGGTTGAGCACACAAATTGCAGCAGAGAATCTTGGTATGCAACCCATTGTTTTCAATGTAGGCAATGAAGGCTGGAGCTGGGAGTTTGAAGAAGAAGCGATCATGAGCGGAACATCGGTTGAACATGTAAAAGATGCCGCACCGATTCTTGGAAATTATTTTGATGTATTGGCTATCCGCACATTTCCATCGTTGCAAAATAAAAAAGATGATTACAGCGAATTGTTCATTAAACAATTTATCAAGTATGCAGGTGTTCCTGTTGTGAGTTTGGAAAGTGCCACCCTGCACCCGTTACAATCATTAACAGATATCATTACGATCAAAGAAATATTCAGCGAAAAACGAAAACCCAAGATTGTGCTTACATGGGCTCCTCATATCAAACCGTTGCCGCAATGTGTAAGTAACAGTTTTGCACAATGGATCAATGCATGGGGCGAGGCTGATTTTGTAATTACGCATCCTGAAGATTATGAACTGGATGAGCAGTTTACCAATGGAGCAACAATCACACACAACCAGGATGAAGCATTGAAAGATGCAGACTTTGTGTATGTGAAGAACTGGAGCACCTATACGGATTATGGAAGAATTTATTGTAACGATCCCGCCTGGATGCTCACAGAAGAAAAACTGAAATCAACCAACAATGCAAAAGTGATGCATTGTTTACCTGTTCGCAGAAATGTAGAGTTAAGTGATGAAGTATTGGATAGCGCCAACAGCATTGTAACACAACAAGCGAGCAATCGTGTATGGGCAGCACAAACTGTTTTGGCAGAAATTTTAAAAGGAAATGGATAAGCTTATTGTTATAAATATTGGCGGCAACATTGTAGATGATGAAATAAAACTTTCATCGTTCCTGCAAAGTTTTGCCAA
>JANMOR010000041.1:0-6816 GCA_031369435.1 Chitinophagaceae bacterium | reverse complement strand
TTTTGCAAAATTGTTGTTCTTACTATTGCTGTCTGCTTTCATCTGCAGGTATGGAGCAAGAAATGCCAGGTCAAATTCAGTTGGCACACTATACATATTACTGTCGTTATCGTAATAAGCCTGCCGTGCAAACTTTAAACCCTCGGTTAAAGCAACGGCTTTACCCATCTCCGGCCGGTTTTGTAAATACACAACCAGCGAATCAATTTTATTGAGGTTAGAAATACTTCTTGTTACACCTTGTTTGCGTTTTGTATCCACAACAATCTCCAGTGGCATTACACCCGAAAAATGTTTTTCAAAAAATTTGAGATCAGTATAGAGCTTATCATTTTTTGGAAGATCATCAACGATATATCCTACACTTTTTAAACGCATGATGCCAAGGATAGAAAACACAACTAAGATGGCTGTAAAACTGTAAGTGTATTTCGGATGATTGAAAACCCAATCTTCAATGCGAATGATCGCTTTGTTCAATCGTTCATTTTCCAGGTAACGTACATGCCGTTGTTTGGGCGATGGTAAATAACTGAGTACAACAGGAATTAAAATAAACGAAATCACAAACAACACCATGATATTGATGCCGGCTACAATACCAAACTCCCGCAGTATTTGGCTCTTGGTTAATGCAAACACAGCAAAACCAATAGCTGCAGCAATATTGCAGAACAGTGTAACAATTCCCATGCGGCCAATCATATTGATCAATGAACCGTGTTTGTCACCACTTGCTTTATACTCTGTATGAAATTTATTAAGAAAATAAATACAGTTGGGGATACCAATCACTACCATTAATGGCGGAATCAATGCATTGAGGATGGTGATTTTAAATCCAAACAAAACGATGGTGGCAAGGCTCCATATAACACCCATCACTACAACCAGCATACTCAACCAGGTTGCACTGAGTGAGCGAAAGAACAACAATAGAATGATGGCCGATAACAAAACGGATCCCAACAAAAACAATTTCATTTCATTGGCAATACGTGTACTCATCACTGTACGAACCAGTGGCAGCCCGCTCATGTACATTTCTATTTTCTGTTCTTTCCCAAACTGCTCGGCAAGTTTCATCAACCCATCAACAGAAACATTTCTGCTTTTTGAATTCAACACTTCTTTGTTAATACGTACAGCCATCATGTAAACCTTGCTGTCGGGATTGTAAAACAAACCTTTATAGAAAAGAAGGTTGCCCAAAACTGCTGCCGAACTATCTAATACCTCCTGTGTTTGAATATTGTCAGGGAAAACAGGTACTGCTTTTAGTTTTTCACTTACAGAATCTTTTATGAGATTTACTGCAGAGCTAACACTTAATACATCTTCAACACCGGGTATTTGTTTGAACGATTGTTGTAAAGCAATAAATTTTTGAAAGAAGGGGAGTTGAAACATGTCTTTCTTTTCAAAACCAATGACCAACAGGTTGCCATCTTCTCCAAATTTTTGTTTAAAAGCAGTGTATTCAAGGTACTTGGGGTGGTCAACCGGAATTGCTTTTGCAAATTCATAACTCAATTGCACTTTCGATGCAAAATAAGCCATCACGGAGGTTGAAAGGAGAACAATAATTAACAAGAGAAGCCTGTTACGTAACACCCATTTGCCCAATATATACCACATGTTATTCAGATACGTTTTTAGTAAACTTAAAGCAGCGCAAAGAAACATCATTCCTTACTAACAAAGCAAAAAATCTGCCTTGAAGGAAAAGCAATTAAATTTGATTGATCATGTCGCTAAAATCTATCTTATCAACCCTGGCAGGTTTGTTTTTTTCAACAGTTGCTGCACAGCTAACGCCAATCGGGCAATGGCGTGAGCATATGGATTACCGTTCGGGGCTGCGTGTTACACTTTCAAACGATTATGTTTTTACAGCTTCAAAATTTGGTGCATTCTCAGTAAGTTTTGCAGAAGGCGAAATTGAACGCTTAAGCAAGGTTACCGGGTTGAATGATGTTGGCATCAGGAGTATGAAATATAATTCTTCAACTGATCAATTATTGATTGCTTATAACAACAGCAATTTAGATATTGTCTATCGCAATGATGTCATCAATATTCCGGCTATTCTGCGTAGCAATATCAATGGCGATAAAAATATTTATGATATCAGTTTTCATAATGACAAGGCATACCTGTGCACGGGGTTTGCTGTTGTAGCTGTTGATCTTAAAAAGTATGAGATCAGTAACACCTATTATATCGGCAACAATGGAGGTAATGTAAAAGTGAATGGATTTGCTGCAGATGCCACCCGTTTTTTTGCAGCTACAGAAGAAGGATTAAAAGCGGCCAATCAAAATTCTTCCAATCTAAACGATTACCGTAACTGGACTTTGTTGAGTGGCACCAATGGTTTGCCACAGGGGCCCGTAAAACAAGTGATGCTGCTGGATAATAAAATAATTGTTCAATATTTCACTTCACTGTTTGTATTAAATGGAAATACATGGCAGTTGCTATACAATGATGATTGGCGCTGGGAAAATGTAAATGCAAGTGATGGAGTTGTTTTGATATGCCAGGAAAAAAATTCATGGAATGAACGAAGAGTGTTATTGTTGAATGTAAATGGAACGATCAACAGTATTGTTCAAAATAATAATCAACTCCGTTATCCTTTCCAGGCAGTGAAACGTGGTGCAGAAATATGGATTGCAGATTTTGACAAAGGATTGGTAAAAGCCGAAGCAAATTCCTTTGAACGTTATGTTATCAATTCGCCTTATGGAAGTTTGGATGGTGAAATGATGTTTTATAAAAATACACTCTATGTTGCTGGGGGTAGTGTAAATGAAGATTGGAACTATCAATACAACGGTTCAGGTTTTTTTACATTTAACAACAATGAATGGAAAGATTATAACCGCACTAATCTTTCATGGATGGATACGGTACTGGATGTGATCAGCATTGCAGTTGATCCACGCAACAATAACATTTATGCAGGTTCATTTGGTGGAGGGTTGGTTGAGTTTGAAAACGCAACAAAATATAAAATTTACAAACAGGGCTTTTTGAATGTCGCAATTGGCGATCCGAATAATTATCGTGTTGGCGGTTTGGCATTTGACAAAGAGAATAATCTTTGGATCAGCAATTTTGCTGGCAGTAATAATTTCCTGGTAAAAAAAGCGGATGGCAACTGGCGATCCTTCCGAGTTCCTTATTTGATCTCTGATAATATGGTAGGGGCCATTGTTATTGATGATGCCAATCAAAAATGGATACAGGTACCGCAGGGCAATGGTTTACTTTGTTTTAATCATGGGTCTTCCATTGATAACACAGGCGATGACAGATGGAAATGGTTTCAAACAGGAAGAGGGAATGGTAACCTTCCCGGCAATTTTGTAAACTGTATGGTGAAAGATAAAGATGGTTTCATCTGGCTGGGAACTGATAAGGGCATTTCTATTATTCAATGCCCCGGTGAAGTATTTACTGCCAATGGATGCGAAGCCTATCAACCCATTGTACAGCAGGATAATTTTGCAGGTTACTTATTTGAAAACGAAGAAGTGAGAGCATTGGCCGTTGATGGAGCAAACCGTAAATGGGTTGGTACAAGAAATGGTGTATGGTTGATCAGTGCAGATGGAGAAAAAGTAATTCAGCGTTTTACTGCAGAAAACAGTCCGTTGTTAAGTAATGAAATCATTCGCATTGTCATTGATCCGCAAAGCGGCGAAGTATTTTTTTCTACATTCAATGGTATTTGCAGTTACCGCAGCACAGCAACAGAAGCCAGTGAAAATAAAGATAAAGTGATTGTGTTTCCAAGCCCAGTCCCTGCGGGATATAATGGAATGATTGGTATTCGTGGATTAACTGAGAATGCAATTGTAAAAATTACAGAGCTCAACGGCCGATTAGTTTATCAAACAAGATCTTTAGGCGGACAGGCAGTATGGAATGGAAAAGATTATAACAATCAGCGGGTATCAAGCGGGGTATATCTTGTGTTTGCCAAAGATGAAACAGGAACTGAAAAAAATGTTGGCAAAATTGTTTTCATCAAATAAGTTTTTTTGAGCAACGTATTACATAAAACAAAGGCAGTCATTCTCCGCTCAGTGAAGTATGGCGAAACAAGTTTAATTGTTTCGGCTTATACGGAGTTATATGGATTGCAGAGTTACATTGTACAGGGTGTAAGAACAAGCTCAAAAAAAGGTACGGGCAAAGCCAATTATTTTCAGCCGGGCTCCATGCTGGAATTGATCGTGTATCATCATGAGTTAAAAAATCTGCAACGCATCAAGGAATTCAAGTGGAGTTATTTGAATGAACATGTTTTTGCTGATGTGATTAAAAATTGTGTACTGCTATACATGATGGAACTGTTGCAGAAATGTGTAAAGCAACCCGAAAATAATCCTGATCTGTTTTATTTTGTTGAAGATGCATTGATACAATTGGATCATGCCAGTGAAGCAGTAACAGCAAACTTTCCACTTTACTTTGCATTGCACTTAACCAACTTCTTCGGCTTTCAACTCAATACAGAAGATGCTGAAAAAAATCATATTCTTGATTTGCAGGAAGGGAATTTTGTTGCAACCTGTCCGCAGCATGTCTATTATGCTGATGGAAAAACATCTGAGCTGATCAGGGAATTATTAAAAGCAATGCAACCTCATGAACTGGTTGAAATTCCTATGAATTATTTGCAACGAAGACAACTATTAGAAATAATGGAAACCTATTATGCATTGCATATACCCGAATTTGGAAAGCTGAAAAGTCTGCCTGTATTGCAACAGCTGTTTGAATCATGAATTCAAACAGATGAAATCAATTTAGATCTGTAAAAAGTGAGGGCTGTGAGTGGCTTCCCCTCTGGAGAGGGGATTGAGGGCGAGACGTTGAATGTCTCGCTCAGACCAAAGCGTCAGAGGTGTGTAATTTATCATTCAGTTACTTTCTGAAAAGAATAAATATCTACAACAATCTTTTTGATTCACTAAAATCATTCTTCAGTAAAACAACGCCTGGCTTTTTTCCTTTTTCAAAACTACCCAGTTCATTATCCCATTGCAAAGCCTTCGCTCCATTGATAGTTGCCATTTGTAAAAGTTGTTCAGTAGCTTTCAGGTATGCCATACTTCCAAAGTAAGACATGGCTTTTAACGATTCCATTTCTTTTGCAATACTTAACTGCCAGTTGCTGCTGTAACTATCAGTGCCCAATACAATAGAACATCCATGTTTCATCAAAAGAGCAACAGGAGGAGTTTTGTTTTCAATATATAGATTGGCATTGATGCATAAACAATAGATCAGCTTTAATCCTTTTGCTGCTGAGTATGCATTGGCCCAAACAATATCTTCTTCGGGCATATACGTGTTATGAATTAAAAAGATGGTTTGCCGTTGATTAAAATAAGGAAGATAGGAACGGATACTTGTTTTGCCGGTAATAGGAAAAGGAGTTTGATCAAGACCAAAAATTTTAAAAAACCTTAAATAGACCCCGCCACCTGTTTCATACAATTCATTTTCTGCAGGATGTTCCTGGTTGTGGATAGAAATGATCTGATCAGCCGTTGCTTCATTGATCAGTTGAAATGTTTTTGGCGAAATACTGTAAGGAGCATGAGGAACAAGTGATGTGCGATACTTGATAGTTGAGTTAAGAAGTGCAGACTCTAATTCTTTTGCAACAGATTGATAGTGCTTGAAATTTTCATTTGCCTTTTCATCTGTAAAGCTGAGCACTTCTACAAAATTCTGCCAGCGGATTTTACTTTTACTTTTTACAGAAGCTGTATCAGCAGTATTACCAATATCACCTACTGCAACAATGCCATTATCAAACATTTCCTTTTCAGCTTTGATGATTTCCTGTTGTATCAGCCCCACATCAAATCCTCGTTTTGTTACAACATCACATAAAAAATCAATCAACCCTGTATGTGGCGGAATGATATTTTTTAAATGACTTAATTCAAGGTGACAATGACAGTTGATGAACCCCGGGGAGAGAATACCATTGAACCCCTCAATATCATCGCCTGCATCCTGAACTGCAACAAGATCCTGCACCATACCTTCTTCGTCTGTAATCAATACCTGGTCAGATTGATAAAGCCGATACCCGTCAAACAACTCGTCTGCTTTGAATTTCCTGTATTGCATGGTTTGAATTCTTTTAACTTTGCCGCTCAAATTTATAAACAAAACGCTCCCTTTTGGGAGATGGAGGTTAAATGTTAGATAAGTTAGAAGCAATAAAAGCAAGATTTGATGAAATTGGTGTTGCATTAACCAATCCTGCCATTGTGAGCAACAATCAAAAGTTTTCTGCATTAAGTAAAGAATACCGTAGTCTTGAAAAAATAGTACTGGCACATAAAGAATACCTGGAAGTCATCAACGATGTTACCGGTTATAAAGATGCATTGAATGGAAATGATGAAGAATTAAGGGAAATGGCCAAAGAAGAACTGCCAACACTGGAAGAAAGAAAAGAACAATTGGAAAAACATATACGCCAGCTGCTGGTCCCAAAAGATCCACAGGACGACCGCAATGCAATACTGGAAATACGTGCTGGCACAGGTGGTGACGAAGCCAGTTTGTTTGCCGGTGATTTGTTACGCATGTATATTAAATACTGTGAGCGGCGAGGATGGAAAACAACCATCCTCAGTGATAACGAAGGAACAGTTGGTGGTTATAAAGAAGTACAATTGGAAGTAACGGGTGAAGATGTATATGGTATTTTAAAATTTGAAAGTGGTGTTCATCGTGTACAACGTGTACCGGCAACTGAAACAAGCGGTCGTGTAC
>JANMOR010000780.1:0-2510 GCA_031369435.1 Chitinophagaceae bacterium | reverse complement strand
ATTCATGTTTGAGTTTTTTGAGATATTCTTATAGGATATTCATCTCCTTGTAATAATAAACACTGATCCCCTCTTTCCCTTTTTTTGCTGCATTAACCATTGCGGTTGCAAGTTCTTCGCCTGTAATCATTTTATATTTTTTTGCCTTTGCTGGTGTTACAAAAAGAGTACGCCGTGGTTGTGTGTTTTCACCAACCACACAACTATAATCGCTGCCATTTCAAATACTGCACATGTTGAAGAACAGTCTTAACTGCTAATAAATAATATCATCCTTTTTTCTTAAACCCAATCCGATCCCTTTCTTCCCATATCCGTTGCGCTGCTTTTTCATCCAGCAGGTTTTCCATTGCATCGTAAATCTGGTTAAGTTGCACATCATGCTCTCCCAAGCGTTCTTTGATTTCTTTCACCTGTTCTTTCAGATCATTTGCTTTCATTAATATTCTCCTGATTTCCACGAAAGCCCGCATAATAGCAATATTCATTTGAATGGCCAGATCAGTTGTTAATATCCCACTTAGCATTGCAACTCCTTGTTCAGTAAACACATAGGGCAAATAACGTGTTCCGCCCCTCCCTTTTGAGGTTGCAGATTGCAACCTCAAAGATTCTGTGTTATCATATAAGGTCACAAATTGTAACCTTACAGATTCAAACTCTTCCTTAGTTAATTGAAACATGAAATCCTTTGGAAAACGCTTAATATTTCTCTTTACTGCCAGATTCAGAAACTTAGTCTCTGTACCATAAAGTTCGGCAAGGTCTTTATCGATCATTACCCGCTCACCCCGAATATCATAAATTCTGTTTTGAATACTTCTGATGATTTGCATAGACAGCTATTTATCCGGTAATATAAAATCAAAAAATAAGATGTGCAAGCATACCCCCGACGAATAAACACCCTTCTCTTCATCTTTTCTTAACCTTACCGTCATATTCCCTTAACAATCTCCATCTACCATTGCTGCTCAACTAAAAAACTTAACGAATGAGAAAGTCCCTTTTGCTTATCGGCAGCGTTTTCCTGCTCAATGCCTGTAGCAAACTTAATCCTGACAAGGAAGCCGCTGAGCTGGCCGCTTCAAAAAAATCAAAAGAAACAGCAGCCAATAGTTTAGCAGCCAAACAGGAATCAACTTCCTTTGCTGAAATCAGCAGTTTGCCCATTGGTGGTGGTTTGGGTGCAGCTGAAATCAGTGCGTATGACCCATCTTCCAAAAAATTATTTGTGGTAAATAACAGCGCCGGCAACAACCGTATTGAAGTGGTTGATTTAACGAACCCGGCGTTGCCTGTTGTGACCGGTAATATTAATATTGCTATTTACGGTGGTTTGGTAAACAGTGTTGCTGTAAGTAACGGGAAACTGGCTGCTGCAATTGAAGCAATTCCTAAAACGAACAATGGGAAAGTATTGGTGTTTAACACAACTGATTACAGTGTATTGGCCAATGTAACAGTTGGTGCATTGCCCGATATGGTAACCTTTACTCCCGACGGCCATTTTATTTTATCAGCCAATGAAGGCGAACCCAATGATGCATATACCATTGATCCGCTGGGTACCATTTCAATCATCAGTGTAGCAGATAGCTATTCGGTTACAACACTTGATTTCAGTGGTTTTGCATCGCAGGCAGCAGTACTGAAAACAAAGGGCTTTCGCATTTTTGGAAAGAATGCCAGTTTTGCACAGGATATTGAACCAGAGTACATCGCTGTTTCATCTAACTCTAACACCGCATGGGTTACATTACAGGAAAATAATGGAATCGCTCAAATTGATATCAATACAAAAACCATCGCTACTATTTTTCCTTTAGGTTTTAAAGATTATAACAACCCGTTGAATACAATTGATCCAAGTGACCAGGATGGTGGAATTGTATTCGGAAGCTGGCCGGTAAAAGGAATCTATATGCCTGATGGTATTGCGATGATACCCACGAATGGTGTTCCTTTTTTATATACAGCCAATGAAGGTGATTCAAGAGAGTATAGTGGATATTCAGAAATAAGACGCATCAATCATGCTTCCATTACTTTAGATCCACTTGCATTTCCAACTGCAGCTATGCTTAAAACAAACGCACAACTCGGTCGTTTAAATATTACAACTACATTAGGTGATACGGATGCTGATGGTGACTATGACGAACTGTATTCATATGGTGCACGTTCTTTCAGCATCTGGAATGGAATGACCGGTCAACTTGTATTCGACAGTAAAGATGAAATTGATACCAAAGCATTTGAACTGGGTAAATATCCCGATGGAAGGAGTGATGATAAAGGATGCGAACCCGAAGGAATTACCATTGGCCGTGTAGGAAATAATAACCTTTTGTTTGTTGGATTAGAAAGAGCCAATGCTGTAATGCTATACGATATAACCAATCCTGTTAAGCCAACCTATTTACAATGGCTCAATACAGGTGTTGGACCTGAAGGTGTATTGTTTATAGCAGCAGATAAAAGTCCGAATGGAAAAAGCATGCTGATTG
>JANMOR010000729.1:0-17217 GCA_031369435.1 Chitinophagaceae bacterium | reverse complement strand
CGCCCTTCAAAAAGTGGACGTAAGGTTTTTGGTGAACTGGTGGAAGATGGAAAAGTTTGGCGATTGGGTGCTAACGAAGCAACAGAAATTGAATTTTACCGTGATGTAAAAGTAGGTGGCAAACTGATAAAGAAAGGCCGTTATACCATGTATGCATTAGAGAACCCAACAAAGTGGACAATCATCATTAATAAAGAAACTGATATTTGGGGTGCATTTAAATATGATGCTTCAAAAGATGTTGTTCGTGTTGATTGTGCGGTTGTAAAAACAACGGAGAGTACCGAGTCGTTTACAATGGTATTTGAAAAAGCGTCCGACAAAAGTGCCATCCTGGTAATGGATTGGGATGATGTGATGGTGAAGTTGCCTATTAGTTGGTAAGGACGAGGTACGATCTATGAAGTACGATGTAAGAAGTGAACTAAACTTTAAACTGTTTTATCAATAGAAAAAAGAGCTCTGCAGAAATGCGGAGCTTTTTTTATTTTGATTTTGTGTGTTGATTTTTGAATATTTACAACATGTGTGGTATAGCAGGTATTATTTCAATGAATCCTCAGCATGTTTCAACAGATCGGTTGAAACGGATGACAGATGCAATTGCTCATCGTGGACCTGATGGCGAAGGCTTTTGGATCAATGAAAACAATACTGTTGGATTCGGGCACCGACGCCTGGCCATTATTGATTTAAGTGATGCAGGTAAACAGCCGATGCACCTCACCTCCGGCGCTATGTCCGGAGTCAGACATTTATCGTCCGACCCAACCCTCTCCAAAGGAGAGGGAGAAAAACCACGGTACACCATTACATACAACGGAGAAATTTATAATTACATCGAGCTGAAAGAAGAACTCCTGAAAAAAGGTTATGCCTTTCATACACAATCTGATACCGAAGTTATTCTTGCTGCTTATGATTGTTGGAAAGAAGAATGTCTGCAACAGATGGATGGCATGTTTGCATTTGCTATCTGGGATGAGCAGGAGCAACAATTGTTTGCAGCAAGAGATCGTTTTGGTGAAAAACCATTCTATTATTTTTTTGATGGTGAACAGTTTTTATTCGCCAGTGAAATGAAAGCCTTGTGGGCCGCAGGTGTAGAAAAGAACATCAACCATACGATGTTGCTCAACTATATTGGTTTGGGTTGGGTAAAAAACCCGGTTGATCTGTCGCAAACATTTTATACAAACATCATTTGCCTGCCACAGTCACATTTTTTGAAATTGAATTTGCGTGATGGAAAGAATGAAATAACTCAATACTGGGATCTTGATAAAGAAACTATTTCTGCCATCAGCGAAGCAGAAGCGATCGAACAGTTTCAAAATTTGTTCAACATAGCAGTGAAAAGAAGATTAAGAAGTGATGTGGAAGTTGGCACATCGCTCAGCGGTGGATTAGATAGCTCAAGCATTGCTGCAACGATCAGCCAACTACAAACCAATAAACTACAAACTTTCACTGCCTCCTTCCCCGGTTTTGAAAAAGATGAAACAACTTATGCCAAACAGGTAGCAGATCAGTTTCACTTGCAACAGCATCTTGTTACACCCACAGCAGAAACGTTATTGAATGATTGGCAACAATTATTGTATCATCAGGAAGAACCTTTTCAGTCAGGCAGTATTTATGCACAATACAAAGTATATGAACTGGCAAAACAGCATGGAGTAAAAGTGATCCTTGATGGTCAGGGTGCTGATGAAACCTTGGCCGGTTATCATAAATACATTCATTGGTTCCTGCAGGAGAAAAGTCGTCAGTCGTCAGTTGTGAGTCGTGAGCTAAAGTCATTTGCTTCAAATAATATTCCTGTTGAATGGAGCTGGAAAAATAAACTGGCTGTAAGATTTCCTGAGCTGGCGGCAGTGCAATTAGAAAGCAAGGCTTATAAAGAAATTAAATTCAGTGCAGGTTTTCAATCAGATTATTTTAAAACAAATATCACTAAACAAACACTCTATAAACCCATTGTCCGCAAACTGAATGATCTGTTATATTATAATACTATGCAGTTTGGATTGGAGGAATTACTCCGTTATGCCGATCGGAACAGTATGGCACATGGCGTTGAAGTAAGACTGCCTTTTTTAAATCATGAACTGGTACAGTTTATTTTCTCTTTGCCCTCTCATTATAAAATTCATAACGGGTTTACTAAACACATCCTTCGTGAAAGCATGAAAAATGCGTTGCCTTCTTCAATTGTTTACCGAACAGATAAAATTGGTTACGAGCCTCCGCAACAGCAATGGATGCAAACACCTGCCTTTACTGAGCTATTGATCGAAAGCCGAAAAAAACTGGTACAGGAAAAAATTATCCGTGCTGATGTGTTGCAACAACCCATTGATGCCAAAGCTGCACATGCTGTTAATAATTACGAATGGCGTTATTTCAATGCGGCGAATCTTTTGTAATTCCTCATCTTTGCACTCCACCATCTGACGCCCTCGTCTGATGGCCAAACAATTCATAACAATTCGTCAGACGAGGGCGTCAGACGAATAAAACATACAGAATGAATCTCGATACAAAAGTTATACATGCAGGTGCACATCCGGATCCTTCAACCGGTGCGATCATGACCCCCATTTATCAAACCAGTACTTATGTGCAGGAAGCCCCCGGTGTAAACAAAGGGTTTGAATATGCAAGAAGTCAGAACCCTACCCGTAAGGCATTGGAAGAAGCAGTGGCCATTATTGAAAACGGTCAATTTGGTTTGGTGTTTGGCAGTGGTGTTGCTGCAACCGATGCTGTTGTTAAACTATTAAGTCCGGGTGATGAAATTATTGCAGCAAGTGATATGTATGGCGGTACGTATCGCCTCTTCATGAAAGTGTTTGAAAAATTTGGTTTGAAATTTATTTATGTTGATACAACCAATCCTGAAAACGTAAAAGCTGCCGTTACTGCTAATACAAAATTGATTTGGTTAGAAACTCCAACCAATCCGTTAATGAATATCACCGACATCAAAGCTATTGCAGCTATTTCAAAAAGTGCAGGCGCATTGCTTTGTGTTGATAATACATTTGCTTCTCCTTATTTGCAAAATCCATTAGATCTTGGAGCAGACCTGGTGATGCACTCTGCAACAAAATATCTCGGTGGACATAGTGATGTAATACAAGGTTGCCTGGTGATGAATGATGCAGCTTTGCGTGAAAAATTATATTTCATTCAAAAAAGTTGTGGCGCTGTTCCAGGGCCAATGGATTGTTTTCTTGTGTTGCGTGGAATTAAAACATTGGCTGTACGTATGAAAGCCCATTGTGAAAATGGAGAGAAGATTGCTCATTGGTTAAAAGCAAATCCGAAAGTGGCAAAGGTTTACTGGCCGGGCTTTACAGATCATCCGGGTTATGCCATTGCCAAAGAACAAATGCGTGGTTTTGGTGGTATGATCAGTTTTGAATTGAAAGACAACAGCATTGAAGAAGCAAGAAGAGTATTATCATCTACACATTTATTTTCATTGGCAGAAAGTTTAGGGGGTGTAGAAAGTTTGATCAATCATCCTGCAAGCATGACGCATGCAAGTATTCCTAAAGAAGAACGCATCAAAAATGGTTTGAGAGATTCACTCATCCGTTTAAGTGTGGGTATTGAAGATGCAGATGATTTGATTGCTGATTTAGCGCAAGCAATTGGATAATGAAACAGCAAGAATTAAAACAATTTCTCAATACGAAGGTTGATTTCTACAATCAACCTTCTTTTATTAAAGATGATCCTGTTTGCATCCCTCACCTGTTTACCGAACAACAGGATATTGAAATAGCCGGTTTCTTTGCAGCCATTTTTTCATGGGGTAACCGCACCACGATCATCAACAAAGCAAAAGAATTGATGCAGTTGATGGACATGCAGCCACATGCCTTTTGTCTGAACCATGATTTGAACGGATTAAAAAGATTAGCAGGATTTAAACACCGCACCTTTACTGCAGATGATCTCTATTATTTTATTGAATTCTTTCAGCAGCATTATCGTCAATATGATTCACTTGAAACTGCATTCTTTCCCAAAATAGGAATGACAGTTGAAGAAGGGTTGAATCATTTCAAAAACTATTTCTTCTCGTTTGAACATTTAAAACGTACAGAAAAACATGTTTCATCGCCATTACAAAAGTCAACTTGTAAACGATTGAACATGTACCTGCGCTGGATGGTGAGAGCTGATAACAAAGGCGTTGATTTTGGCATCTGGAAGAATATTTCTCCAGCAGATTTAATTTGCCCCCTTGATGTGCATGTATCAAGGGTTGCACGCCAGTACAATTTGCTACAACGCAAACAGGATGATTGGGAAGCAGCGTTGGAACTCACCGCCAATCTTCGTAACTTGGATGAACAGGACCCCGTGAAATATGATTTTGCTTTATTTGGCACGGGTGTCATGGAAAATAAACTTTAGAATGTTCTTCAAATGAACCCCGTAAAACTGATCCGGTTTCTGATTCTTTTGATCATCAACTTTATTCTTGTTACAGTGATCAATTATGTATTTCTAAAATGGCTGGGGAATAAACCAGATACAACTATCAGTTCTGTTCTGTTAAAGAGTGCTATCATGGCCATTGTGCTCACTTTCCTTTTTATATTGTTCAATAAAAAGAAAAATAAAGACAATGAGTGATACTGATCATGATATGATTTCGATGGTCAATAATGAACTGTCGCTTCAACTGCCGGAAGATCTTTCAATGGCTGAACTGAAAGAACAACTTACCCAACACATCAATCATCTCATCAATACCGATTTTGAAAAGCTTATCTTCTATCTCTACCGCATTGATGTACATGAAGAAAGAATGAAACAACTGCTGCAGCAACAGGAAGGCGAAAATGCAGCGTTACTCATTGCACAACTCATCATCGACAGGCAATTGCAAAAAATAAAATCAAAGGCTGCGTTTAATGCTACTGCTCCTGATCAGAGCAGCGAAGAAAGATGGTAATACCATTATTCATTTCAAATTATTCCTAACCCCCTGAAATGCTTTAGAAGCTCTTCTTGAGGCATACAGTATAAATATTATTTTTTGAAGAAATCCATTTCAATTGCAGTTCAACAGTTTCAAAACAGTAATTTTAAGTACCAAACCTTCAACCAACCTGTTCATGAAATTTCTTCAACGATTGCTGAAATGGATCTTCATTATCCTTGTTGTTTTAATGGCTGTGTATTTATTGGGGCCAAATCCATCAACTCCTGTTTATACAACTACATTGCCAGCCATTCCTGCCGATGCTGCTGCATTAGAAAATTATATCAAACAAAATGAAGCACAACACAAAGTAAAACCGGAGAATGAAGCAAGGATCATTTGGGCCAATGATTCAAGCAAACAAAAAACAGCATATGCCATCGTTTACCTGCATGGCTTTTCAGCTTCACAGGAAGAAGGTGATCCGGTGCATACCAATATCGCCAAAAAATTCGGCTGTAATTTATTTTTAGCAAGGTTAGCTGAACATGGCATTGATACCAGCGAACAAATGTTGAACCTCACTGCAGAGAGTTATTGGGAGAGTGTGAAGCAGGCTTATGCTATTGGCAAACAAATTGGCAATAAAGTCATCCTCATGGGAACATCAACCGGCAGCAGTAATGCGTTACAACTTGCAGCAAGCTTTCCTGAAATTGCATCCCTTGTTCTCTTATCACCCAATATTGCAATTAATGATCCCAATGCATTTTTAGCCAACAACCCATGGGGCTTGCAAATTGCAAGACTGGTAAAAGGTTCAAACTATAATATCACAAAAGATCAACGGGATATTTACAGGAAACACTGGTACTCAAAATATCGTTTGGAAAGTATTGTAGCACTGCAGGAATATTTAGAAACAGCCATGATAACGGCTAACTTTAATAAAATTAAGCAACCCACTCTCCTGCTTTACTATTATAAAGATGAAGTGCATCAGGATAGTGTGGTGAAAGTAAGTGCCATGCTGAACATGTTTGATGAGCTTGGCACAGCACCTGAACAAAAACGAAAAACACCCATGCCAAATACAGGTGATCATGTGATGGGCAGCTATATTAAATCAAACGATTACCAGGGAGTGGAAGCAGAGATCACCAGGTTCATGACAGATGTATTGAAGATGCAAATGATTCAACAATAAATTATTTAATCACTAATAATAATTTTTTATGTCTTCTTTATCACGCAGGGATGTATTAAAAGCTTTGGGCATTTCCATTGGCAGTGCAGTATTGCCGCTTTCATCATGGGCAACCAATGAACACGGTGAAAAAATAATTCTGCCCCATTTCAGCAACAGTCTTCAACTCGATAAACCTGTTACTGCCATCACCTGTGGTGCAGGAAATCGTGGAAATGTATATGGAGGGTTTTCTCTTCAATATCCTGATCAACTGGATATTGTTGGTGTGGCTGAACCCATAGCTATCCGCAATGAACGTTATGCTAAAAAACATAACATCAAAAATGAAAACCGTTTTGTTACCTGGGAAGATGTATTTAAACGGCCAAAGTTTGCTGATGCCATCATTATTACCACACCTGATAACCTGCATTATGGTCCGTGCATGAAAGCATTGGAAATGGGGTATAATGTATTACTTGAAAAACCTATCTCTCCCAGCGAAAAAGAATGCCGTGATATTTTAGCCATGACAAAGAAAACAGGAAAGATAGTTGCTGTTTGTCATGTCTTACGCTATGCCCCTTATTTTGTTGAGTTGCGAAAGATCATACAAAGCGGTGCATTGGGCAAGGTTGTAAGTGTGCAGCATTTTGAACCCATCGAACATATTCATATGAGTCATTCTTATGTGCGGGGTAACTGGCATAACAGTAAAGAAACAACACCTATTATTTTAGCCAAGAGTTGTCATGATCTGGATATCCTCCGTTGGATGCTGGATAAAAAAAGTAAAACCATTCATGCACTGGGCGATTTGAGTTGGTTCAAAACCGCCAATGCACCGGAAGGAAGTACGGCCCGTTGCAGCGATGGTTGCAAAGTGGAAGCAACCTGCCCTTACTCAGCGTTGAAAATTTATTATCGTGAACGCAACCGAAATTATGTCTTTGATTTACCTGAAGATAAAGACAAGCAGGCTGCTTATGTTTTAGAACAATTAAAAACAACCAATTATGGCCGTTGTGTTTACAGGATGGATAATGATCAACCCGATCATTACACAACCAATATTTTGTTTGATGAAGGAGTGACAGCAAGTTTTAGTATGGAAGCTTTTACATCTTATGAAGGTAGAAGAACAAGAGTGATGGGAAGTCTTGGCGATATTGTTGGTGATATGACAAGTTTTATACATACCGATTTTACTACCGGTAAAAAAACAGAATGGAAAACAGCTACTGACGGACATGGTGGTGGCGATTGGCGTTTAGCAGCTAATTGGGTTGAAGCAGTTGCAAAAAACGATCCTTCACTTTTAACTTCAACTATTGATGCTTCTATTGAAAGTCATTTGATGGGTTTTGCTGCCGAACAAAGCAGGAAAGAAAATAAAGTAGTGGAGATAAAAGTGTGATCAATTTATTTTTTCTTATAAACAAGTTGGGCCCGGATAGAAATCCTGGGCCCTTTTGCTTACCTCTGAAACCACAAAAAAATAGATTTTTTATGCTCAGATATTTATATGGAATTAACCATCATTCACAATTGTAATGTTGTAACAAACGGGTAGAACAGTAAGTTCATCAGCGGGATATGGTGGAACAAAGTAAGCTCTGCACTGGAAATTGGAATTGGGATAGACAGGAGACCAGAAGTGATGAGATAAATATAGACAGCCCTTTCCAGATTTGCAAGCAATTTCAGGAAGAAAGTTCTTTGGATGCAGCTTCAAATGCTCTTTTCTTCTTGTAATCATACCACCAGCCAGGTGCTGTTTTCTTTAAAACCGTATCAATACTCCGCATACCAAACAGGTTCCAGGCACCTTTCAGTTTAGGAAGCATATCAGGATGCAATGCTCTAAGGCTCATGGCAAACCCGCTTTCAATATACTCCATATGATGCCAGTAACCCGAAGGCATAAACAAAGTATCGCCATGCTCCATGATGGCTTCATAACCACTGGCATTTTTGATGGCAGGGAATTGTTGATAATCAGGACTGCCGTTTCCCTCATGATAATGACTGAAATCGGCCAGGCTTAATACCTCGTATGGTTTACGGTAAAGTTTGAATTGTTCTTCAAAAGGAAACAACAGCACCCGTTTGCGGCCAATAAACTGTGTATGCAGAATATGGGAAAGATCAATGTCAAAATGCAAGTGGGTAATGGAAGAAGCGCCTCCGGCAAAAAGCATCGGGTATTTCTTGATAAACCCGGTCAAATACTCTTCGGGCCATTCAAAATCCTTTGTCAATTCCGGTGTATGATCAAAAATATTGAACAGGAACAATCTCCAGGCAGCCGGACCTTTTGAGATCATATCAATATACTCTCCGAATGTTTTATAATCATCAGCTGTATTAATAGGTGTGTGTGCATCACTTTTAATATTATTGTAAATACCCACCCGATGATGCCCGGCAACTTCTTTTAAGAATTCCCAATTCCATTTTTGAAAAGCTGGCCATTCTTTTGATATAGACTTTATGATCACAGGTTTGCCCGGCAGGTAATAGTCCCTTCGAAACTGTTCAGCACTTAAATGCCCGAATGTATCAAGTGGTTTTATTTGCATAGCTTGGTTGGCTGTGGTATTCAAATATAATTGAATGGCAGGAGATAAACTGTTCCTGATTTCATAAAATTAAATTCTTGATTGCCTAATTTTAATACTATGTTTTTACACCTGCATCCCGATAATCCTCAACCCAGGCAAATCAAAACAATTGTTGAATGTTTGCTCAGCGGTGGTATTATCATCTACCCAACCGATACTATTTATGGTTTGGGTTGCGATATCTTTCAGCACAAGGCTGTTGAACGTGTTTGCCGTATTAAACAGGTTGAACCGCAGAAAGCACAGTTATCTTTTATATGTGATGATCTCAGCGGCCTGAGCACTTATACCAAAAGCATTTCAACACCATTATATCGTTTGTTGAAACAATACCTGCCGGGTCCTTATACATTTATTTTGCCAGCCAGTAAAGAAGTTCCTAAAATCTTAAAGAGTAAAAAAGACACCATTGGTTTGCGTGTTCCGGATAATAACATTGCAAGAACCATTGTAAGAGAATTGAGTCATCCAATTCTCAGTGCTTCATTGCCTGGAGAGATGGTGGAAGAATATACCGATCCTGAAATGATCTATGAAAAATTCAGGAAACTGGTTGACATCGTTATTGATGGTGGCATTGGTGGAATGGTTCCTTCTACTGTTGTTGATTGTACAACTGATGAATCTATCATCATCCGGGAAGGATTGGGCGAATGGGTTGGCTGATACTTTAAAACAATTCTTTCACATTTTGGGGTTGTATATTAAATGACATTCGATGATGTTCACACAACCCATACACTTCAATTGCTTTACGATGCTCCTCAGTTCCATATCCTTTATTATTCTTCCAGTTATAATGCGGAAACTCTTCATGCAGCTTCATCATATATTCATCACGGTAGGTTTTGGCTAAAATACTGGCCGCTGCAATGGAAGCAAATCGTCCATCGCCTTTTACAAAAGTTTTGTGTGGTATACGGTTGTATTTGATGAAGCGGTTTCCATCAATCAACAGGAGTTGTGGCCGTTGTTGGAGTTGATCCAATGCCAGGTGCATGGCTTTAAACGATGCTTTCAGAATATTGATCCGGTCAATTTCTTCTGCTTCTACTTTAGCCACTGCAAAGCAAACAGCTTCCTGTTCAATGATGAGCCTTAGTTCATTTCGGTGTGCTTCTTTTACTTGTTTGGAATCGTTCAGCAAAGGATGATGAAATTGCGGAGGCAGAATAACCGTTGCAGCAAATACAGGACCTGCATAACATCCACGTCCGGCTTCATCGCAACCGGCTTCAACCAATTCTTCCTGGAAAAAAGGGAGCAAAGACATCTTCATTCAAAAATAAGCAGCAGCAACCAATCTTTTTCAAATTGAAAATAATATTCAACCTTTGCAAATGAGTATTCAGCAAATGAACCATGATCTTCTCCGTACAAACTATCCCCTTTTTGAAACGGAGCTTGCAGATGAAATAGAAGTGGCGGGTGAATACAAAACTTTTAAAGCAAATGAAGTGTTGATGCGTAAAGGACAGTTCATCCGCAATACCATGCTTGTATTAACCGGGTTGATTAAAATATACAGGGAAGATGATGATGGGAATGAATTTCTCATGTATTATTTAAAACCCGGTGAAGCCTGTGCCTTGTCAATGGTATGTGCTGCCAAACATGAAGCCAGTCCCATTATGGCAAAAACAGTTGTTGAAACAGAAGTGATGATGGTGCCCGTTGATATTATGAGTGAATGGGCAACCAAATATAAAAGCTGGTATTTGTTTGTGATAGAAACTTACCGAACCCGTTTTGATGAATTGCTGATTACACTCGACAATGTTGCCTTCAGAAGTATGGATGAACGTTTGGAATTTTATCTCAAACGGGCAAGGGATGTACAGCAAACAAATATGATCGAAATAAGCCACCAGGAAATTGCCAATGAACTGAATTCATCAAGAGAAGTGATTTCAAGGTTATTGAAAAAAATGGAACAAAAAGGCAGTCTCAGTCTTCATCGCAATGTGATTGAGCTAAAAAATCTGTAAAAGATTTTGTTCTGTGATATGTATCACCAACTATACAATTAATACCCATCATATTTGCCTGCATGGAAATAATCGGATACATCGCATCGGTATTAATAGGCATTTCATTGGGTCTTATTGGAGGAGGCGGATCCATCTTAACTGTTCCTGTATTGGTTTACCTGTTTGGAGTTAATCCGGTACTTGCAACAGCTTACTCATTATTTATAGTTGGTTCTACTTCATTGGTTGGTGTTTTACCCAAATACAAACAGGGATTGGTGAACTTAAAGACTGCCCTGATCTTTGGTGTACCGGCCATTGTTGCTGTATATGCAACAAGAAGGTTGATAGTGCCGGCAATTCCTGATGAACTTTTTTCTTTTGCTGATTTTGTTGTAACCAAATCCATCTTAATGATGTTGCTCTTTGCAGTATTGATGGTCTTTGCTTCTTACTCCATGATCAAAGGAAAGAAGGAAGATGAAAATGGAAAGGAAGCTGAGCAAACATTCAATTACCCTATGATCCTGCTGGAAGGAACAGTTGTAGGTATCTTAACCGGGTTGGTTGGCGCAGGCGGTGGTTTTCTCATCATCCCTGCATTGGTACTCTTCAGCAAGCTTCCTATGAAACAGGCGGTGGGCACTTCTCTGCTCATCATTGCAGCTAAATCATTGATTGGATTTACAGGCGACATTGGTCATACAATGATAGATTGGAAATTATTATTCATCGTAACAGCACTGGCTATTGCAGGCATCTTTATTGGAAACAGGATGAGTTATAAAATTTCTGGCGAAAAGCTTAAAAAGGGATTTGGATGGTTTGTGCTGGTGATGGGCATTTACATTATTGTTAAAGAAGTATTTCTTAATTAGTAATGGCGAGGTTCGCATGTGACATAAGTCATAGTTCAGTAACTGCAGAAAACCCAAATTTGAATAATCAACTTATAACATAAAAAACAGCAAGATGAAGATTGAACAGATTTATACCGGTTGCCTGGCACAGGGTGCTTACTATATAGAAAGTGAAGGTGAAGCCGTAGTGATTGATCCTTTGCGTGAAGTAAAATCATATATAGAAAAAGCTGAGCGCAGCAATGCAAAAATCAAATATGTTTTCGAAACACATTTTCATGCCGATTTTGTGAGTGGCCATATTGACCTTGCCAAACAAACAGGTGCCCAAATTGTATATGGACCAAATGCTGAGCCCGATTTTGAATTCCATTCAGCTAAAGATGGCGAAGAGTTGAAAGTAGGGAAGCTTACATTTAAAGTATTGCATACACCCGGCCATACAATGGAAAGTACCTGTTATTTGTTGAAAGATGAAAATGGAAAAGACATTGCCATATTCACCGGTGATACTTTATTCATTGGTGATGTTGGCCGGCCCGATCTGGCACAAAAAATTTCAGGCGATCTTACACAGGATAAACTGGCAGGTTATCTTTTTGATTCATTAAGGAATAAGATCATGCCATTGAATGATGAAATCATTGTTTACCCCGCACATGGTGCAGGAAGTGCCTGTGGTAAAAACATGAGTAAAGAAACATCTGACACATTAGGTCATCAGAAAGCAGTGAATTATGCTTTGCGTACAAATATGACCAAAGAAGAATTTGTAAAAGAAGTTACTGACGGCTTAACTGCTCCGCCGCAATATTTCCCTTTAAATGTTATGCTTAACATTCATGGTTATGATAGTATTGAAGATGTTATTAAACGTGGCACACAGGCATTAAGCCCCGATGCATTTGAAACAGCAGCCAATGAAACGGGTGCACTCATCCTCGATACAAGAGATGCAGAAGTTTTTTCGAAAGGATTTATTCCCAACTCTATCAACATTGGTATTGACGGCAGCTTTGCTCCATGGGTTGGTGCAATGATCCCCGATGTAAAACAAGAAATCTTATTAGTTACAGATGAAGGACGTGAAGAAGAAGTAGTAACAAGATTAGCAAGAGTTGGTTATGATTATTCATTAGGCTATATAAAAGGCGGATTCACGGCATGGGAGAACAGTGGAAAAGAAGTTGATTTTATAGAAAGAATATCAGCAGAAAAGCTGGCGGATGAACTTACAAGGAACACTGACATTAACATTATTGATGTACGTAAGAGCAGTGAATATGATGCTGAACATTTAGAAAATGCTGAAAACGCTCCTTTAGATTTTATTAATGAAAGCATGCTGAAATTAAACAAAGACAAAACCTATTATGTGCATTGTGCAGGTGGCTATCGTTCCATGATCTTTGCCTCTACTTTGAAAGCCCGTGGGTACGATCACCTTATTGATGTAAGAGGTGGTTTCAAAGAACTGAAAGACAGTGGCCGTTTTACAACTACTGATTATGTATGTCCTACAACTTTAAAATAAAAACCTGTGAACAATGTTTAATTTAATTAAGAATTTATTTGCTGCACCTGTTGATTACAAATCGCTTGTTGATGCCGGCGCCATCATTGTTGATGTAAGAACTGTTGCAGAATTCAACAGCGGTCATATTAAAGGTGCAATCAATATACCGGTTGATGTTATTGCAAAAAAAGCGAACGAGCTAAAACAAAAAGGCAAACCTGTTATTACCTGTTGCAGAAGTGGTGCAAGAAGTGGTATGGCTGTAAGCGTTTTAACAAAAGCAGGCATTGAAGCTTATAACGGAGGTGCGTGGAATGCATTACAACGGCAAATAGTATAAATGAAAAAAATAATCAACAGCTGGTATTGGTATGTGCCCGGGTTGTTAGTTGGTGCAGTATCTGGTTACCTTTACTGGAAATATTTTGGATGCGATGGCACATGTCTTATTACATCAAGCCCTTTACGAAGTACCCTTTATTTTGCTGTAATTGGATTGTTTGTAAACCAGTTGTTCAAACCTTCCAAAACGGCAGGTAACAGTACTAATTAAATTCATTTATAAAAAACAATACGATGCTCCTGAACATTTTTGAATTGATCAAACAACCCTGGCCCTGGTATGTGGCAGGGCCGTTAATCGGCTTAACGGTTCCTACACTCCTGTTAATAGGCAACAAGGCCTTTGGTATTTCATCATCACTCAGGCATATTTGTGCTGCCTGTTTTCCTGCAAACATTTCCTTTTTCAAATACGAATGGAAAAAGGAAATATGGAATTTGTTTTTTGTTGGAGGTATTACATTAGGAGGTTTTTTAGCCGTGTGGTTGTTGAATAATCCTAATGCTGTTCAGGTAAATCCCAATTTAGCTACAGAGTTAACTCAATATGGAATTACTGATTATCATGGATTGGTACCTGTTGAAATTTTCAACTGGCAATCACTTCTATCAATCAAAGGATTTTTGATGATTGTTGTGGGCGGTTTCCTGGTTGGTTTTGGAACAAGATATGCCGGTGGTTGTACAAGTGGTCATGCTATTATGGGTTTATCAACTCTGCAATGGCCATCATTAGTTGCCACCATTTCTTTTATGGTTGGCGGATTCATCATGGCAAACCTTCTTTTGCCTTTTATTTTAACCCTCTAATTGCATACAATGGAAAATAAAGAATTGATAGAAGAACAGGTTGCTGAAAAAAAACATCAGCAGTTTCTGAATGAGAATACTGATTTTGAAATGCGTTCTTTAGATGCTGTTTGTGTAAATGAATCAGAATTAATACATCCATGGTGGTATAATTTGAAGTATGCTTTTGTTGGTGTGCTGTTTGGTATTGTGTTTGTAAAGGCAGAGATCATCTCCTGGTTCCGTATCCAGGAAATGTTTCGGTTACAATCGTTTCATATGTATGGTGTCATTGGTTCGGCTGTTGTTGTTGGTATGATTTCAGTTTTCCTCATCAAAAAATTCAACATCAAAACTATATACGGTGAGTCCATAGAGTTTTCAAAGAAGAGCTTTAGTAAAGGACAGATCTATGGCGGATTGTTATTTGGACTGGGCTGGGCCATCACCGGTGCTTGCCCCGGACCTTTATTTGCACAAATAGGAACAGGTGCAACAGTCATTATTGTTACTTTATTCAGTGCAATTGCAGGCACCTGGTTTTATGGAAAATTCAGAGAACAATTACCGCATTAATTTTTACCGGATATCAATCAGTGAACAGAACTAAAACGATATTACTTTTTATATTGCTTGTTGTACTGGTTGCTGCAACACAATTCGGTTGTTCTCAACAGCAACAGCAATCAACTTCAATTGATTCAACCTTTGCGCAAACAATTTGGGTAGGATCAGGGCCCAACCAGATTCCTTACTATGCAAGAAAAGATGGAAAGCTTATCTGGTATGGTCATGAGTTAATTGCCAACACTTCAACATATCTCGGGCCTAAAGGTTCTGTTATGCAAATCAGCAATGGCATGAATTGCCAGAACTGTCATTTACAAGCAGGCACTAAACCATGGGGCAATAATTACAGCGCTGTTTATACTACTTATCCAAAATTCAGAGATCGATCCGGTGGTATTGAAACAATTTACAAACGGGTGAATGATTGTATTGAAAGAAGTTTGAACGGAACAGCACTTGATACAACATCAAAAGAAATGCAAGCCATCTATGCTTATATCAAATGGCTGGGCGAAGGTTTGCCGAAAGGAGCAAAACCAAAAGGTTCGGGTATTGCTGATCTTCCTTTAATGAACCGTGCCGCCGATCCTGTAAAGGGTAATGAAGTTTATATACAGAAATGTCAAACCTGTCATGCTGCTAACGGTCAGGGGCAACTGAACCTTGAAGGAACCGGTTATACCTATCCGCCTTTGTGGGGTGAAAACAGTTACAATACCGGAGCAGGTTTATTCCGCATAACTAGATTTGCAGGTTATGTAAAAAACAATATGCCGTTTGAAACCAATTATCATGCGCCGCAATTAAGTGATGAAGAAGCATGGGATGTGGCAGCATTTGTAAACTCACAACCAAGGCCATCAAAAGATCTCAGCCAGGACTGGCCCGATATTTCAAAGAAACCATTTGATCACCCATTCGGTCCTTATGCAGATCCCTTCACCGAACAACAACATAAATATGGTCCGTTTGGACCCATCAAAGCATATAAAGCACAACAGCAAAAAACTTCATCCAAGCCCTGATTTTTTTTAAACGATTACCATGCCTGATTCAACGATTGATCATCTTCATTACTGCAGTTGCGGCAGTTGCAACGATACTGCAACGATTCAACAACCTGTACATAATTCAAGAAGAGATTTTTTTAAAACTGCATCTGCCATAACAGTTGGTGCTGTTATTCCTCCTTCATTAGCAAATGCAGTAACTGGTGATGCTTATCACGAAAAAGAAATATTGCAAAGCCGGGCAGTGAAAGATGGCAAAGCAAAACTGTTTACCTTATTACACACATCCGATATACATGCACAACTTCACACACATGATGAATTCTTTTTTGAAAACGGGAAATCGGTATATAAAAAACGTGGTGGCTTTGCCGTGTTGAAAACAATGCTGCATAAACTCAAAGCACAAAATCCGTCGAACACCATTATCATTGATGGTGGCGATTGTTTCCAGGGTGGCGGCGTTGCTGCTTTAACTGAAGGGAAAGGAATTATTCCATTGGTGAACAATATTGGTTACGATTTAATTTTACCCGGCAACTGGGAAGTGGTGTATGGAAAAGAAATGATGCGGAAAGATATTGGCGGTTACAACAGTGCCAAGATCTGCGCCAATATGTTTCATGATACAAGCGATGAAAATAATAAAGAACTCATCTTTCCACCTTACTGGACAAAAATGCTGGCCGGTGTAAAAATAGGATTCATCGGTTATAACGATCCGCTTACACCCAAGCGTCAATCGCCTGCTTACAGCAAGGGCATTAAATTTACTCACCCCGAATTAAATGTTACACGGTATATAAAAATCTTAAAAGAGTATGAACAGTGTGCCATGGTTTTTTTGGTAACACATATGGGATTGGCGCAACAGGTTGATCTTGCAAACAAACCGGAAATAAAAGGTGTTGATTATATATTAGGTGCCGATACACATGAACGTATTCGTAAACCCATTGAAGGAAAGTATGCAAAAGTAACCGAGCCCGGTGCATTTGGTTCGTTTGTTGCAAAACTTGATATTGTTATTGAAAACGGTCAGATCAAAGATGAGAATTATCAACTGCTCGATGTTGATCCAATTAAATACAAACCCGATCCTTCAATGACTGCATTGGTTGAAAAAGTAAGCGCCCCTTATAAAAAACTTCTCAGTACAGTCATTGGAAAAACCACAAATCCTTTGATGCGCTATTATGTAATTGAAAACAGCATGGATAATTTAATTACTGATGCATTGATGTGGAAGTTTAAAGATGCACAGGTTGATGTGGTGCTGAGTAATGGGTTTCGTTTTTGCCCGCCTTTGATTCCCGATCCCAAAAAAGGATATGCTGAAATTACCAATGATTTTTTGTGGAGCATGTTGCCTGTTGACAGTGAAGTGAAGATAGCTGAT
>JANMOR010000725.1:0-1788 GCA_031369435.1 Chitinophagaceae bacterium | reverse complement strand
AGCGGAACAACGATTGAAGAATATGTAAAGACCAATATGGATGCAGTAAAAGATATGGTAAAGGGTTATAAAGAAGTTTCTTCTATGTACTTTAACCGTAATGGTGCAAAAGCCTACCAGATTGTTTATAAAGGAAAGTATGGGGACATGACCTATGACATCCAGATCAAACAATTATTTACCATTGCAAATGGTAAAGGATATGTTCTTACCTATATCAGTAAAGAAGATGAACGGGATGCATTTGAAACAACGGCCAATAAAATATTCAATTCATTTAAGCATTAATATCTTCCCATCATTTTAATAGAAAGCCCCGGCATTTATCGTCGGGGCTTTCTGCATTTTATAAATGACTTATTATTTGCGACTGTTCATCTTTGCCAGTAATCGTAGTATTTCAAGATATAACCAAACCAATGTAACCAGCAAACCAAATGCCCCATACCATTCCATATATTTCGGTGCTCCCATGGCGCTGCCTTGTTCAATCATATCAAAATCAAGAATAAGATTGAGTGCTGCAATCACAATTACTGCCAGTGAAAAAATGATCCCGAACGTTGAGCCAGTTGACAAAAATTCAAACCGGATATTAAAGAAACCAAGGATCCATGTCAATAAATAGAAGAAAGCAATGCTGGCGGTTGCAACAAAAATGATCGATCTGAATTTTTCTGTTACTTTAATAATACGCAGCGTATATAATAGGTACATACTTGCTGCTACCGCAAAAGTGATGAGTACTGCATGCGAAATAATACCGGGATATTTATCCTGGAAAAGAAAATTGAAATAAGCAGAAATGCCACCTACAAACAATCCTTCAAGAATTGCATAAGCAGGAGCAAGATATCCGCTCCATTCTTTTTTGAATACAATCACAATTGCAACAACCAATCCACCCAATGCTCCTGTTAACATCAAAGGCATGATTTCCTTTCCTCCACTAAACCATTGCCAGGCAAAAGCAGCACCTGCCATCACCATCAGCATCAGGAATCCGAATTTGTTCATGGTACCCCTCACGGTCATGGTTTGACCACTGTCAACCGGAATAGTTTGTTGAAATTGTTTTTCGCTCAGGGCCGGGTTACCGGATTTGAATAAAGACATGTTTTGAGGTTTATGTAAAAAGTAAAAATAAGATTCTTTTAAACATTCGTTTGCCTGTTATCGTTATCCTCTCTTTTATTTAACACAGTATTGAAGAGGGTTTCCGCTTCTTCTTTCAGCTTGTTAGCTTTTGCTTCAAGGTCGGCTTTCAGAGTTTGTTTTTCCTCCTCCGTCATGCTGTTATATTTAAAGATGGCGTAGCCTGCAGCAGCTCCTAATAGGAAAGTGCTGACTTGTTTAATGTTGAACATAGTTATATTTTTTTAATGATGAAATCAAGTTTCAATCCAAAAGTTACTGCATGCCAATTATGCAGCCGGTTTCGATGAAGTTGATGACTATATCCTGATTAAAAAGCGGTTGAACAATGATTTAAACTGTTGTTATACTGACATTCATCAGGCAGAAACGAAAATTACAATAATCCCTGATTTTCTTCCTAAAAAAAGCAGGATTGTTGACAGAGTAAAATTTTTTCATAGCTTGAACCCGACTAACTTTGCAACGCTATGACAAGAATACAGGAAGTACTTAACGATGTAGTGATCAAATTTGCCGGCGATAGCGGCGATGGCATGCAGCGTACCGGCAGCCAGTTTACAAACAATACGGCCTTGATGGGAATTGACCTGGCCACCTTCCCTGATTTTCCCGCTGAGATCCGTGCTCCAC
>JANMOR010000693.1:0-5469 GCA_031369435.1 Chitinophagaceae bacterium | reverse complement strand
TATTGATATATCTGCACCCACTCTTCTTGTTTTACCTCCCGGTTCAACAATGCCTTCATCGCCTACATAAACAAACTCCTGCTCAAGAAATAAGTGCCAGAGAGCAGCATTGATCAAAAGAGACCCCGTTGGTTTCCAAATAAAGCCCAGATCGGAACCATAAGATGGCGGAAGAATTTGTTTCCCTGTTTGTGGTAATACTACACGTGTATCGTTGCTGTGAAATCCTTTGCCGTTTTTGAAATACAGTTGTAACTGTTTATTGAAAGTATATTGAATATTCAGCTTGGGACTGATGATGATTTTTTGTTGTGATGGAAGTGATGTATGTAGTCGATCTGCATAATCAAAATGAAAATAATCTGCTCTTGCAGCAACATTGAACAGCCAGTTACCTCTCTGTATTTTTTCATCTGCATAGATCCATGCATTGGCTTCATTGATATTGCCCAGCTGCATTGGATTCAACAAATCTGTTTTGTTTTTTGTATGAGATAGTTCAGAATCATTTATAACATCATACCTTAAACCTGCAGCAAAGCTTGTTGTATAGTCAGTTGAACCTGCAGTTCTTTTTATTTGATAGTTTGATTGCCAGCCATAAATATCTCTTGCTTCTGTTTGTTTGATCTGATCGCCATTTACAGGATCATTTAAAAAGAAGGTGAAGTTGGAGAAGAGATTAAAATGATAACGGGAGTAATAAACCTGGTGCTCCAATAAATCATCATTTTGAAAACGTTGTACAAGTTTTGTACTGAAGTTGATACGCCCGGTATAGCCCCCTTCTGTATTGTCAATGGCACCAAATCTTGAAATAGTTTTATTGCTTACTGCACGATCAGGAACTTGACCCGATGCATTCCATTTGCTGTTAAAGATATTGGCCTGTACAAATAACCTATTACGATCGTTGAGTTGAATATTGTATTTACCCCAAAGATTGAAACGGTTAAACCGTTGCGGACTTTCAAAAGGACCATCAGCATAAATATATTCAGTAGCGATATAAGCATTTTGCTTTTGAATTCTTTGCTGGATGAGATTGAACATGCCCAATCCCCTGAAACTATTGAACAAACCTGTTTCAAGCTGTACTGTATTTTTCGTTAGCCGGTTCGCTGTTTGCAGTTCAACATACCCGGCTGTGTTGAAGTTGCCCTGCTCTGCATAGTAACTTCCTTTTCCATAGTCAATCTGTTTTACCAGTTCAGGAATTACAAAATGCAGATCAGCATATCCTTGTCCGTGTGCATGTGATGGCATGTTTGCCGGCATTCCATCCACAGTGATCTTTACATCGGTGCCATGATCTACATCAAAACCACGTAAGAAAATTTGTTCTGCTTTACCACCTCCCTGATGTTGTGCAATAAATAAACCTGGCACATAACGCAAAAATTCCTGTGCAGAATTAACAGGACGAATATTCAAATCAATTTTACTAATACAGTTTGAAAGTGTATGATCGTTCCCTGCAGCAATTACAAGTTCTTTCAAATTAAAAACAGCAGGTTGAAGAAGAATTGTTTTTTGTGTAAGGTCAACCTGCAACAGTTGAAGACTATAGCCTATTGCAGAAATGGAAATGGTTAATTCTTTCTGAAGCTGGATGCTGAAGAGGCCATCCTTTCCGGAGATGACTGTTTTTTTTCCTGCCTGGATGAGGGCTCCTTCAACCGGTTCATTGTTTGCAGCGTTTGCAAGCCGGCCATGATACATGACCTGGGCATATAGTATGGAAGAAACAACAAGCAGGTATATAGTTGATAACAACTTTTTCATCCCAATCAGCTTTGGCAGTTATAAACGTTATTTGATTCATTGATTTTTTATAGGACATGTTCATTTTGTTCCTGAAGTCATTTATTGATGAAATAAATGAAAGCCGGTAAAGACCGGCTTTCTTCATTAACCAAAACCAGGACTACATATTACTTAGGTAATACAACAGCATCAACTACATGAATAACGCCATTGCTTTGATATACATCTTTAATGGTAACAGTGCTCATACCACCTTTTTCATCTTTAATAACCAGGTTTTTACCCTGCATCCACAACCACAGTTTACCACCTTGTACAGTTGTTAATTCTGTTTTGCCATTTCCTTCTTTAATACGACGGGCAATTTCTTTTGAATCTAAACGACCTGCTACTACATGATACGTAAGAACAGCTGAAAGTGTAGCTTTGTTTTCAGGCTTCAGCAAAGTTTCTACAGTACCTGCAGGTAATTTTTCAAACGCAGCGTTGGTAGGAGCAAATACAGTGAAAGGACCTGCACTCATTAATGTTTCAACAAGACCGGCAGCTTTAACAGCAGCAACTAAGGTTGTATGATCTTTTGAGTTAACAGCATTTTCAACAATGTTCTTTGACGGATACATGGCTGCGCCACCCACTTTAACAGTCTTTTCTTTTTTTGGGTTAGGACCCATTTGAGCACTTACAGTGTTTACAGTTACGATAGCTGCAATTGCAAGGGCTAACATTTTTACTTTTTTCATGTTCTTTCTTTTTGATTTTTTTGAGAGATGATTTATGTACGAGGCGAAAAGAATTTCAGTTTTTGTGTAAACAATTTTTCATTTACAAATCTTCTTTTTGCAATCACATCTATAATTACGGAAGCTTGGGAAATACGGATTTCAACGGGGATGATATTTATTAAAAAACCCCGCAAATTGCGGGGCTGTAAAACGATTATCCGGAATTGATATGCTCTGCTTATACTGGCGGGGCGCCAACTACAGCAAGCAATTATATTTAACCTGTTAACGAAAAGAAATCAATTCCACTTCAAATATCAGGGTGCTGTTGGGCCCTATAATTTTACTCACCTGTCTGTTGCCATAAGCCAGGTGTGGAGGAAGAAATAAACGCCACTTACTTCCGGTTGGCATCAGTTGCAAAGCTTCGGTCCATCCACTAATAACGGCATTCAAAGGAAAACTGGCGGGCTGTCCTCTTTGTACCGAACTGTCGAATACTTCACCACTGATAACTGTACCATGGTAATGACAGGTAACAGTATTTTTTGCTGATGGTTTTTCACCGTTGCCCATTGTAATGATTTCATATTGCAAGCCACTGGGCAGTGAAACCACTCCTTCTTTTTTTGCATTTTCTGCTAAAAACTCTTCGCCTGTTTGCATACTCTTTTTTTGTAATAATGATTTTAATTTTCCTGCAAGTGATATACAGGTTCTTTACTGAACAAAAATATGCGTTTGAAAATACATCTCTGCAGGTTTACAGGTATTCTATTCTTCTGGTTTTACAACATTTTTTCAAAACCTTTAAGAACTGAATAAATACCGCAGGTTTTTACCAAAACAAACTAAGAAGTTTTTAGCGCTTTATTACAACAATGCTGGTTGCCATGGCAATCGTTGTACCATCTGTGAGCGGTATAGCCATACCGTTTTTCCAATATTTGGCTACTGAAGCAGATCCTTGGGATTCATATCCCGCCACATATACATCACTATCTACGATGGCTATAGAAGATGCAGAAGTGCCACCTGTGAGTGTTATAGTCTGTCCGTTTTTCCAGTATTTGGCTACATTATTTGCAGAACCTGCTACATACACATCACTACCTGCAACTACTATCGAATTTGCAGTAGACCAATTTGCTCCACTAGTGAGTGGAATAGCTACACTGTTTTTCCAGTATTTGGCTATACTGCTGCTGCTACTGCTGCTGTCATACCCCGCCACATACACATCGCTGCCTATAACAGCAATGGATTTTGCATAGGTAGTCTTTGTCCCATCAGAAAGTGTTATAGCTTGTCCGTTCTTCCAGTATTTTGCTACACTAATACCCGCCCCGTTCTTTTCATATCCTGCCACATATACATCGCCTCCTACAACGGTAACGGAATTTGCCATAGCATTCATTGTTCCATCCGTCAGTGTCAACCACTGTGGGAATCCCCAGTATTTGACTACCGAAACAGAGTCGTTGTAATCATACCCTGCCACATATATATTGCTCCCCACAATGGCAATGGAATTTGCTCCGGATTGCTGTGATGAACCTCCGAAAAATCCAGTCTCCCCGTTTTCTACGGTTCCATTGTCTTTGTTGCCTTTCCAGACTGCGGCTCCTAAACTTGTTTCCGCTATATATAAATAGCCGTTAGCAACTGCAATGGAATTTGCAAAGGAATTATGACCGCCACGAGTAATGGGTCTAGCCACACCGTTTTTCCAATATTTGGCTACACTAATACCTGCCCCATTGTATTCATATCCTGCCACATAAACATCCACCTCTGCAGGGATCGCATCAGGCTTAGATCCTTCCTTATGACAGGAATAAAAACCTAGTACAATCATTATTAAGAAATAGTGTTTTTTCATTTTGTTTATGTTTTAGCATTAAATAATTATTTATTTAATTACTGAAAGTTTTTTTGTTTCAGCATAATCTTTTGTTTCGATACGCAGAAAATAAATTCCGGCACTAATATTATTTCCTTCTTCATCATTTGCATCCCATGTAAGCTGATGAGTACCTGGTTGCATTTGTGCGTTAGCCAGCGTTTTCACCAACCGTCCATTAATATCAAAAACCCAGATTAAAACTTTTTGTAATTGCGAAAGCTTGAATGAAATGGTAGTTGAATTTAAAAGTGGATTGGGAGTAATTGTCAATGAGTGATAAATATTATTTAATATCTGGTCATTTGATACAATAGCATCAGCACAGGCAGATGGTTTCTGCAATTTTGCAATCCAATTGATGTTTGGAAATGTTGTACTTCCATATTGTCCTTCAAACCAAACTTCACCCGGATGATTATACCTCCTGCAAATACCTGAATAATCTCCCCAAACCCCATTGATGGTATCGGCGCCTGCTTTTACAGTTGTTAATGCACTAACATCAAAATTACTGTTCACATAAACGGCAGAAAGTCCGGGATAAGTATTCGCTGCTGTGTGCTGAAGGCCTACTATGGCACTGTTATCCGAAGAAGAATTTCCGGCATAAGCAATGCTGGGGAACTGGAGGTAGAGATTTGGATCACTTACTGTTTTTGCAGTACAGGATAAATTGTTGGGTATGCCATTTATCCGGCCAAGTATTATTCCCGCTTTTCCATTCACGTTTGTATTTTGACAAAATTGAAGAACCCCGTTTTCATAAAATGCATTTTGCATATAAGTATTATCCGTCGCATTAAGATCAAGTAATTGTATTCCTCCGGGCTGATAGGAAATACCGGCGGCGGCATATGTAATATTGGAACGGACAGGTCCGTAAGTTTTTAAAACAGACTGTCCCGATGCAATGGTGTTGGTAATTTCAAATACAAAATATTTATCAGTAGCAATTCCACTTTCATAAGCCATTATAAAATACATGCCGGGGCCATAAGTTGTGGAGCCTCCGGGTGCAGGTACAATCGGTCCCTTGGTTGTTGATGATAACTTCACTTTATAGATCTGTGA
>JANMOR010000686.1:0-1557 GCA_031369435.1 Chitinophagaceae bacterium | reverse complement strand
CTGTATCACCTGCTTTTATTTGTGCAAACTCCGTTGGTAAACCGCAACCAAGACCAAGGTCTGCATCGGCATTATAACCTTCCAGCTTTCTATAATCATCAGCCATAATATTATATACTTCAGTAGAGCAGCCACTCGCTCCACAACAGGATGATAGATTAGTGTCTTTATCCTGCAATGCTATTTCGCTGTACTTCTGTTTAACGATTTCTTTTAGTTGCATTTCTGTTGACATGTTTTTTGATTTTTTGATGATAAAAGTTATATGGAAAATGGTTTTTAACAGCATTTGGCATTCGCCTCTTTTAGTTTTTCAAACAGGGAGTGAAATTCAGCATTGAATTTTTCAAAGGCTTTCCAGTTGATGCAGTAACAACTTCTTGGTCCATCGGTTTCACCATCAATCAGGCCTGCATTCTTTAACTCTTTCAGGTGCTGACTCACGGTGCTTTGTGCCAAAGGCAATACATCTACAATTTCACCACAGATGCATTGGTTCCGTTTGGCGAGTACACTCAGGATGGCAATACGGGCGGGGTGACTGATGGCTTTGGCAAAAGCTGCCAGGTGTTGCTCTTTGGTACTGAATTCTTCTTTCTTGTGAATGGCCATTTTGTATATCGTTTTTATACGATGATTATGTTTAAAGAAAAAGACGATTGATTCGTCTTGATTATTTTATATCGCAAATATACGATTAAACTTTTCGAATTTCCAAATAAAAAGCCGGAAAAATTTTTCCGGCTATAGTATATCAGAGCTGTCACATCTTAAACTGTTTATCTAAATCCATCACCATCTAATAAATTACCAATGCCTCCCAACAGGCTTCCTTCTTCTTTGCGGTTTCCTCTTCCATAAGAAAGAATACGGCTGGCCAATCTGGAAACTGGTAATGTTTGGATCCATACTTTACCCGGTCCACGCAATGTAGCAAAGAATAATCCTTCACCACCAAAGATGGTATTCTTAATGCCGCCCACAAATTGAATATCAAAATCAATCTGGTGTGTATAAGCTACCACGCAACCTGTATCGATCTTTAATAATTCTCCAGGTTTCAGTTCACGTTCAAACACATGACCGCCTGCATGCACAAAAGCCAATCCATCACCTTCCAGTTTCTGCATAATAAAACCTTCACCGCCAAATAATCCTGTGCCGAGTTTGCGTTGTAATGAAATACCAACGCTTACACCTTTAGCAGCGCAGAGAAAAGCATCTTTCTGACAAACAACAGGTCCGCCCAAACGCATCAGATCAAGTGGAATAATTTTTCCGGGATATGGTGAAGCAAAACTTACCATCTTTTTTCCCTGTCCGATATTGGTATACGCCGTCATGAATAAACTTTCACACGTCAATAATCGTTTACCTGCTGAAAATAATTTACCCAATACACCGGAACCCTGGTTAGCGCTGCCATCACCAAAAATGGTTTGCATTTCTATGCCTTAATCCATGAGCATAAAACTGCCTGCTTCGGCAATAGCGGTTTCATTGGGATCGAGTTCAATTTCTACATACTGCATTTCTTCGCCAATAATGCGTTAATCA
>JANMOR010000664.1:0-3214 GCA_031369435.1 Chitinophagaceae bacterium | reverse complement strand
ATTCATTGTAACATAAAAGCCAAGACTGCTTTTAAATGATTCGGGTTTGTTTGAAAAATCAGTTGCATATTCTAACCCACTATTACGACCATGAGCAACTAATGTGTGATAAAGGATCTTACCTTCTTCCACATTAATAATATATAAACGTTTTTGCGTAGAAGCTTTTGAAAAATCAGCAATGGTTAACACATCGCCCCGGTTTGCCATTCCCTGATCCAGTAATTTGTAATATCCTTTGTAAGCAATTTCAAATACTTCTTCTGTTAAGCCATTATTTACTAGCTCAAGAGACTCATAAATGCTGTCGGCTTTTTGACTGATCAGTTCTTCTGCATTGCTGATGATTACAGCAGAAGAATTGATGAGAGCATCACTTACATAATTATGTCTTGTGCTGCTGTTGCCCGCAATAACAATGGGGATTTGTAAAAAGATGAACGCTGCAATAGCGAGATAGGCCAATTTTGAACGGATTAGTTTCATAGTTGTATTTTTTGACGGATATTGGATGTGCAAAAATAGCCAAACTTTGGTTTTTGACAAGTACATATAGTGCAACGTTTTTAAAATTAAAAAAGTATCCCTGGGCAGTAAAGTTGTGGCTGGATAAGTGTTTTCTGTTAGTGTACGGAAGAAGTGCAAATGTACAACCATATCAAACGGGTAAAAAGTTAAAGCAAGGTCTTTATCCTGTATATTTTTATCCGTAAAATCGCAAGACCTTATAACTGAAAAGACATTGGTTTTCAGGCCAAAAACGGTCAGAAAGGATGATATTGTAATTTTATTTTTATTTAATTAGAGGCACACATCTTAAATAGCAAGGATAACCTGTTAAAATATATGATACAATACCCCATTTATCTCGATTATAATGCTACTACTCCTGTCGATCCGGAGGTGATGGAACTGATGATTCCTTATTTCAGCACTCATTTTGGGAATGCAGCAAGCCGCACTCATGCTTATGGTTGGGTGGCTGAAGAAGCTGTGGATATTGCAAGAGAACAGGTAGCTGCTTTAATTGGTGCTACCTCATCTGAAATTATTTTTACTTCAGGTGCTACGGAAGCAGTGAATCTTGTTATACGGGGTGTTTATGAAAGCTATCATGCAAAAGGCAAACATATCATTACCTGTAATACGGAACATAAAGCAGTATTAGATACCTGTCATTATATAGAAAGTATTGGAGGAGAAATAACATTGCTGGAAGTATTGCCGAATGGTTTGCCTGATCTGGAGCAACTCGAAAAAGCAATACGGCCCGATACTATTTTAATTGCTATCATGTATGCCAATAATGAAACAGGAATTATTATGCCTGTTCATGAAATAGGTGCACTTGCCAAAAAACACAGCGTTCTTTTTTTCTCTGATGCTACACAGGCTGTAGGAAAAATTCCTGTTGATGTAATAAAAGATGAAATTGACCTGTTGTCTTTATCAGCACACAAACTCTACGGACCAAAAGGAGTTGGCGCTTTATATGTTCGCCGCAAAAATCCAAGAGTAAAAATCAAGGCACTGCAATATGGAGGCGGTCATGAAAAAGGAATGCGAAGTGGCACATTGAATGTGCCGGGTATTGTTGGATTGGGTGCGGCTTGCGCCATTTGTAAAACAAAAATGGAAATTGATGCAATAAGAATCCGTGACCTGAGAGATCAATTGTTAGATGCATTAATGGAGCTTGGCTGTGCTGCCCTGAATGGAGAAAAAGAATTGCTGCTCCCACATGTGGCGAATGTTTCATTTAATCTGCCCGGAGCCAACCAGTTGATCAATCATTTGCAGAAACAGGTTGCTGTTTCATCGGGCTCGGCCTGTACCTCTGCTTCAACAGAACCATCCTATGTATTAAAGGCATTGGGCATCAGCGATGAACTGGCGGCTGGTTCTATCCGTTTTAGTTTGGGAAGGTTTACTACAGACGAGGAGATAGTTGATGTGATTAAGTATGTAACAGATGTGGTGAATAGTATGCGGTAGGATTATTTTACAAAAAAAATTTACTTTACACAAAGCCGCTTTAAGGAGGCGTTTTCGAGAATAAGAAAAACAGCGAAAGAATGCAAAGGTTTATTGATAATTTATATTACAGGTTCTACAGACTAATTATTTCATTCGGTGAGAAATCAATTCCAAGGTATAATGCAGTATTGTTAATGTCTATTTTTTCAATACTGAACTTTATTACGGTTCTTGTTATAGCAATAATAGTAACTGAAAAAATTATCATTGTCAATTTGCCTAAAGGATATTTGTTTGGCATAGGGCTTTTAATTATTGCACTTAATAGCTACCTTATTTTTAGTAAGAAACGTTATTTAGAAATAGAGAGAAGGTTTGAGAAAGAAGAAGGGAAGGCAAGGGTTAAAAACAATCTAACTGCCATTGCATATATTCTACTTACAATATTATTTTTAGTCCTTTCACTAGTTTATCTGAATAATCATCCAATTACAAAAAGAGGTTAGTTGGATAAATGATTTGTGAAATAAAACATGGCTGCAAAAAATAAAAAAGTCCCGGCTTTTACCGAGACTTTTGCTCCCCCCGCTGGACTTGAACCAGCGACCCTCTGATTAACAGTCAGATGCTCTAACCAACTGAGCTAGGGAGGAATGGGCGGCAAAAATAGGGGATTTTCGTTTTTTGTTCCCTATTAATTCCGATCTTTTTTATTTAAACAAACCAAGAAATCCGGCTTCTTCCAAACCAAGATAAATTCCATCGTCTCTTTTTTCAACGGGATAGGTTCTTAAATAATAACCTTCACCACTTACATTGCGCCCGTTTTGTAAATTATACCGGTACCGGTGCAGGGGACAAACAATATTACCAGCAGCATCCACAAATCCATCCGATAAATAACCTCCTGCATGCGGGCATTTGCTTGTACAGGCAAACACTTCATCTCCCTTTTTGGCAATGCAGATTTTTTTGCCTTTTACTTCAATTTCGCAGAGATTATTTTCCTGCCAAAAAAAATCATCAGCACTCTCTGCTATTTTGTGCCAGCTGTATTTTTTTTCTGCAGACATTAATAGAGGAAGGCTGTTTTGTATGGATAACGAACCTGGTACAGATGTTTTACATTTTCTAATATCCTTGCACGCAGTTCAGGAATATTTCTTTTTTCAGTAGCTGCAATAAAAACACAGTTGCCCTGAGTTTCATTTTCCCAACGTTCTTTCAGTTCCACCAG
>JANMOR010000631.1:0-2788 GCA_031369435.1 Chitinophagaceae bacterium | reverse complement strand
TTTGCGGACGTTTCACCCATTCAATTAATTCATCTGTTTGCTTACGTGTATATTCACTGCAACCGGGAACAGCAATCGCAACTACCGTTTCAGCTTCATCAAATACTTTGAAATCTACACCTTCAATCAAAGCCGATTGATTTCCTTTGGTTGGAAATGTATGTGCTGGAAATTTGATGTTACATATCTTCATCTCAAAACGAATATCCGGTTTATCGTTTCCGTATTGCCACATCGCTTCTTCCCAGGTCATACGTTCAACCGTTTCGGTGTAATCAATATTCTTTACATCTTTGAAAACAGCTTTCACCATTCCTTCAAACATGTTGAGAATATCTTCCTGCTCTACAAATGCCATTTCACAATCAATCTGTGTAAACTCCGGTTGGCGGTCGGCACGCAGATCTTCATCACGAAAACATTTTACGATCTGGTAATAACGATCATAACCACTAACCATCAGCAATTGCTTAAAGGTTTGCGGACTTTGTGGCAACGCATAAAACTGTCCCGCATTCATTCTTGATGGAACCACAAAGTCTCTTGCACCTTCAGGAGTAGATTTAATTAAGAACGGTGTTTCAATATCCATAAACCCGTTGTTGTGCAGATAATTTCTTGCAGCACGGTTTACGGCATAACGCAATTCAATATTTCTTTTCACTGCATTTCTGCGCAGATCAAGAAAACGATATTTCATCCTGATATCATCACCACCATCAGTATCATCCTGGATGGTGAATGGTGGAACGGCTGATTTGTTCAATACATTAAATGATTGAACTAATATTTCAATATCACCTGTTGCAATATTTGCATTTTTATTACTGCGTTCATTCACTGTTCCTGTTACCTGCAATACAAACTCACGGCCTAGAGGATTTTCATCGAGATCGGTATTTAATTCCTCCCCGAATAATAATTGAGTGATGCCATAACGGTCACGCAGATCAACAAAGCTGATGCTTCCAAACTTACGTATCGTTTGCACCCAACCGGCTATTGTTACGGTTGTGCCGGCATCATTACTTCTTAATTCTCCACAGGTATGTGTTCTGTACATATTCTAAGTTGATAAGTTAATGTGTTAACAAGTTGATCTGGTTAACACTAATAAACTGATAATGTTTTCAACATGTTATCTGAAAGTGCGCAAAGATAATTATTGAACATCAACAAGCAGAAAGGGATTTAAGTTGTTCCTGGTTCAGCATTCCCTTTCATTTTACCAGTGACTACTTTATCTGTTTGCAACAACACTTTTTCTCTGAAGCTGGGGCGGGTATAATACAATATATAGAAACAGAATAAGGTGGAAAGCCCTATGCTGAATGGAATAAGTGCAAGTTTTCTGAACCCGAACTGTCCTTCGTCCAACCCGTAAAACTCCCCAATCATCCATGTGCAGTTGGCGGTGATCCAGAATAAAATGGCAAGGTTATGCACGAGCTCAGAAATGACCTTTCTTGTTTGCCACGTAATAACCAAGGCGGCAATCATCGTAGGAAAGATCATGATAATACCGGGTGTTCTTAAATTGAGAGCCCAGCAGGTATCTTTAACCAGCCAGAAGAGTATATGCAGATTTTCTAACCGGCGAAATCGTGCCGGAATAGAGTAAATAACTTTATCGCTCATATTTGAGAAGTGATGTTGGTAAATAATTCAACTGTTAACATAAGCAGTAAAAATAAGAAATGAAAAATATGCAGTTGTCAAAAAACTGAATGGCGAGTGGTTACCCACCCGCCATTCTATTATAACTTCTTTGATTGTTAACTAAACATTTCTTTCACCCTTTCAAAAAATCCTTTGTCGCCCTTTTCAGGTTTGGGTTGAAAGTTCTGGCTCTCCTGCATTTTTTCAAGCATTGCTTTTTCATCTGCTGAAAGATGCTGAGGTGTCCACACATTAACATAAATCAATTGATCACCTTTTTCATAGCTCTGTAATGCAGGGAAACCTTTTCCTTTTAAGCGAAATACTTTACCGCTTTGTGTGCCGGGTGGAATTTTGATCTTTGCTCGGCCATCAATAGTTGGCACTTCAGCCTGTATCCCAAACGCTGCATCAGGAAATGAAATATGCAGGTCATAGGCAACATTTAAACCATCACGGTGCAGTTGAGGATGAGCTTCTTCTTCTATCAATACAATCAAATCGCCGGGGGCTCCGCCACGTTCACCTGTATTACCTTTTCCGGCAACACTTAACTGCATACCTTCCTGCACACCTGCAGGTATATCGATGCTGATATTTTCTTCGCCATACACTCTTCCTTCACCTTTACAAACAGTGCATTTGTTAGCAATGGTTGTTCCTTCACCATTACAGGTAGGACAGGTTGTAACGGTTTGCATTTGCCCAAGGAATGTATTCTGAACTCTTCTTACCTGGCCGCTGCCACCACAGGTGCCGCAGGTTTGCATACTGCTTTTATCTTTTGCACCAGTGCCTGTACAAGTAGTGCAAACAACATGTTTTTTTACTTTGATGGTTTTACTGGCTCCTTTGGCAATTTCTTCATAATTCATTTTTATACGAACCCGAAGATTGGTACCTCTTACACCTCTGGATCTTCCGCCTCCACCACCTCTGCGTTGTCCTCCGCCGCCACCGCCAAAGAAACTTCCAAATACATCATCGCCAAAAATATCTCCAAACTGGCTGAAGATATCATCCATATTCATATTCCCGTGTCCGCCAAAACCACCGCCATTTCCGCTTACACCCGCATGTCCAAAACGGTCATACTGCCCACGTTTATCCTGGTCGCTGAGTACTTCAT
>JANMOR010000612.1:0-2611 GCA_031369435.1 Chitinophagaceae bacterium | reverse complement strand
CATTGATGAAAACCCTCGACTGGTACATATTAAAATCATTTCTTAAAACATTTGTGTTCCTGCTGTTGATCTTCAGCATGATTACCCTTGCTATTGATGCCAGTGAAAAAAGCGAAGATTTTGTAAAGAGCAATCTTGGCTTCAGACAGGTAGTTACAGAATATTATTATGGGTTTCTGCCTCATATCATCAGCCTGCTGTTTCCTGTTTTTGTGTTGATAGCTGTAGTGTTTTTTACTTCAAAACTGGCAGGCCGGAGTGAAGTAGTGGCCATGCTCAGTATTGGAATGAGTTTAAACCGGTTCCTTCGTCCTTACTGGATCGGTGGTATTTTCCTGGCAGTGGCTTTAGGGCTGGCCAATCATTTTGTGATACCCGAAGCCAATATCATCCGCACCGATTTTGAAAATCGCTATGTTGATATGGGCAATATCAACAAACAGAAAGGACAGTACATCAACAATCTTCATTTTCGTGTTGATACATTCACTTATGCAGGTATGCGGAGTTATGATACCACTTCAAAAGTGGGGAATGGTTTTTTTCTTGAAAAAATTCAGGGCAACCAGGTAGTTTATAATCTCCGTACTGAAACAATTACATGGGACACGGCAAAAAAACAATGGAGACTGGACAATGCCATTGAAAGAAAGATCAATGGCATCAAAGAAGAGGTGAAGATGCTGCCCACTCATTATTTAAAATTGGGCTATCGCCCTGCTGATATTTCAGAAGATGAATTCAAAAAAGATAAATTAAAAACTCCTGCACTCAACAGGCTCATTAAACAGGAGGAGATACGTGGATCAGAAACCATCAATGCAACAAAATTTGAACGCTACCGCAGGGATTCAAGTGCCGTTTCTGTTATTATTATGACGATGATTGCAGCCATCCTGGCCTGCCGCAAAATAAGAGGCGGCAGCGGTTTTCACCTGGCACTGGCATTTATTATAGGTGTAAGTTTTATTATCTGCGATAAGTTTTCAATGGTGTTTTCTACCAAAGGAAATTTACCACCCATCATTGCAGCATGGATTCCCAATTTTATTTTTTCGTTGGTAGCCTTGATTTTATACCGGAAGGCTCCAAAGTAAAAATAACTTCATCAACTTTTCATGCGGCTGTGTGTTAGTGAAACAGTTGTTTGGTTACCTTTGAAGCAATAGCTGATCCTGATACGGCATTGACCAATCAACATATCTAAATAAACGATCAAAACATGGGAATTCTTAAGGACAAGTTCAAGGCTAAAGCCGATTTGGCCGCAATTGAAATCAAAGATTTGCTGAAAGAACATGGTAACAAAGTTATTGGTGAAGTAACCCTTGCACAGATTTACCAGGGTATGCGTGGTATTACAGGGTTGGTGACTGAAACTTCTTTGCTCGACTCAAAGGAAGGAATTCGTTTTCGTGGTCATACCATTCCTGAATTACAGGAAAAACTTCCGAAAGCCAAAAATGGGGGAGAACCTTTGCCCGAAGGGTTATTCCATTTGATGCTGATTGGTGAATTGCCAACGGAAGAAGAAGCGAATCATATTACAAACACCTGGCAACGCCGCAGCCATGTGCCCAGCCATGTATTTGCAGCCATTGATGCATTGCCATTGTATGCCCATCCTATGACGATGTATGTAACCGGTGTAATGGCTTTGCAAACGGAAGGAAATTTTGCAAAAGAATATGCAAAGGGCATTAATAAAAAAGATTACTGGAATGCCATTTATGACGACTGTATGGATCTCATTGCCAGGCTGCCCCGCATTGCAGCGTATGTCTATCGCCGTAAGTATAAGTTCAGTGAACATATTCAACCCAATGGTTTATTAGATTGGGCAGGTAACCTTGCTCATATGCTTGGTTATGATGATGAAGGATTTAAAGAGCTGATGCGTTTATACATGACCATTCATGCCGATCATGAAGGCGGAAACGTATCGGCACATACAACACATCTGGTTGGCTCTGCATTAAGCGATCCGTATTTAAGTTATGCTGCAGGGATGAATGGATTGGCAGGTCCTTTACATGGGTTGGCCAACCAGGAAGTGATCAAGTGGATTTTTGAAATGAGAGAATCACTTGGTACAGAAACGCCGGATAAAGAACAGATCAGTGAATATGTAAAGAAAACATTGAGTGAAGGAAAAGTAGTGCCGGGTTATGGTCATGCAGTATTACGCAAAACCGATCCCCGCTTTACTGCACAAATGGAATTTGGTAAAAAACATATGCCCGATGATGCATTGGTACAAACAGTGTGGAATATTTATGAAGCTGTTCCACCTATTTTGCAATCCATGGGAAAAATTAAAAACCCCTGGCCCAATGTAGATGCACACAGTGGTGCGTTGCTGGTGCATTATGGTATGGTTGAATACGAATATTATACAGTGCTGTTTGCAGTAAGCCGTGCATTGGGTGTATTGGCAAGTCTTTGCTGGGACAGGGCTTTAGCGTTTCCTTTGGAACGGCCTAAATCAGTAACTACCGAATTAGTGAAGCAATGGATTGATGGGAAAGATAATATTTGGGGAGAATAAAAAATTCATAATTATAAAAAGCCGCTTCAGTAAAGAAGCGGATTTTCTATTGAAGGAATTTAC
>JANMOR010000593.1:0-5349 GCA_031369435.1 Chitinophagaceae bacterium | reverse complement strand
AATGAAAGGGGTGTCGGAAATAAGGAACAAACAGACTCAAATTATTCCTTACGACCCTTATATCATGGTACATGAGCTAATGGACATATATATAAAGATCGAAGACGATTGGACGTTTTATCAAAAGTTCAGGCTGTCTTCTTTAATTCAAAAAACTACCGATGGATGGAAAGTATTGCACCAGCATGGCTCCTACCCTGACTCTAAAACAACCGAGGGCGAGGCCTTTGCGTTTGATACACTAAAAAGCGAAAATAGTAGGCTGCAAAAAGCTATCAGTGAAAGGACTTTTGAACTTGAACAAAAAAACAAGGAACTCGAAATTGAAACGGCTTTAGAAAAAGTAAGAGCAGAAGCGATGGGAATGAAAAAACCGGATGATATTCTTGCAATCTGTAAAGTGATGTTTACAGAATTGCAATCACTCGGTTTCTCCCAATTAAGAAATACACTGATCAATTTTTGGGACGATGAAAGCAGCTCTTTAATTGATTATGATTATTCAACTGATACAGGAGGGAATAAGGCGAGGCTTTCATATAGCAGCCACCCCGTGTTTGAGCAATTTCAGAAAATAATCAAAAACTCACAAGATGCATTTGCAGAATTGATTGTTACAAAAGACGAATTAGAAAGCTGGAAAAAACGTCGGCGGGATAGTGGTGAATATGAAGATGCACGACTAAATAATATAAATGCACTGTATTATTATTTTTATTCTATTGGTGTAGGTGCAATTGGTATTTCAACGTTCAGTTCCATTACAAAAGAACAACTGAATGTACTAAAGCGTTTCCGCAATGTGTTTGATTTTGCGTACCGCAGGTATGCAGATGTGGCGCAGGCCGAAGCACAGGCAAGAGAAGCACAGATAGAATTAGGATTGGAAAGAGTAAGGGCAAGAGCCATGGCCATGCAGAATTCTGATGAACTGGCAGAACTGGTTTCAGTAGTGTTTAATGAATTAACACAGCTTGAATTTACATTAACAAGTTGCATCATCTGGATACATGATCATGAACATTCAAGCAATACATTGTGGATTGCCAGTGCTGAAATGAATAAACCTGCACAGCCATTTACTGTTGCGCCCTTTAATGATGGGTTTTTTAAATCCATCATTCATGCATGGAAAGCAAAAGATCCCAAATGGATTTTTTCATTAACAGGAACAGAAAAGAAAAGCTTTGAAAACGCTTTCTTTAAAGAATTGCCCCATCTGCCCGATGCACTGAAGAAAGCATTAAAGGTTCCTAAACAAGTTGTGTTCTCTGCTTCCTTTAACAATTTCGGTGCTTTGGAAATTGTAGAAACAGAAGCTTTGACGGATGAGAAATTTGAAATCCTTCATCGCTTCGGAAAAGTGTTTGATTCAAGTTATACCCGTTTCAATGATTTACAAAAAGCAGAAGCACAGGCAAGAGAAGCGCAGATAGAACTGGCATTGGAAAGAGTTAGAGCAAGAACAATGGCTATGCAGCGAAGTGATGAACTGAAAGATATCATTCAAACATTAACCCAGCAACTGCAATCGCTGGAGTTTGTTTTCGACAGCGCCAACTTTTCAACACAATTTAACAAGGAAGGATTTTGTGTGTGGAATGCAGCACCTGGTGCAGATGTTCTTCCGGAAGTATATGTTCCTTATAAGAATGATAAATTTATTAACTGGCTTTTTGAAAACAGGGAACAGGGAACTTCATTTGAATCACTTGTATTTACTAAGAAAGAAAAAAATGCCTTCTTTAATTATTATTTCAATGAAACAGATGCGAGGCGCATTCCTGATGAAATAAAAAAATATATGCTGGACGGTGAAGCAATGGCCGTTTCAGCTGCATTCAGAAAAAACTTTGTACTAAGCATTTTCAGTTACAAGATCAGGATTCTTTCGCAGGCAGAAGAGGAAATAATAAACCGGTTTGCTTATGTCTTTGAACAATCTTATACCCGTTTCCTTGATCTGCAAAAAGCTGAAGCACAAACAAGAGAGTCGCAAATAGAATTGGGATTGGAAAGAGTAAGAGCAAGAGCAATGGCGATGCAAAATTCTGATGAGTTATCCGGATTAGTGGCTACATTATTTCAAGAGCTGACAAAACTTGATTTAATTCTTTACCGCTGTATTATTTGGATTTTTAATGCTGATACACTCTCCGCAAAGATGTGGATGGCAAATTCAGAAGACAAAGAAAATGCTGAAAGTTATTTTATAAAAAAATTGGAGCATCCTTATTACAATGCAATTTTAAAAGGATGGAAAGAAAGGAAATTGAAATGGGTTTATGAACTGGAAGGAAAGGATAAAAAATCAATTGACAAATTACTCCTTACCGAAACTGAACTTGCACATCTGCCTGATGCTGTTAAAACAGGTATCTTATCTTCTAAACATACCATTGTTTCAGGTTCCTTCAACAACTTTGGATTGATAGAAGCTTCCGGACCGGTTCAGCAATCTGAAGAGCAACTTGAAATTCTTAGCCGCTTCGGAAAAGTTTTTGATCTCACCTATACACGTTTCAATGATTTGAAACAGGCCGAAGCACAGGCAAGAGAAGCACAAATAGAATTAGGATTGGAAAGAGTAAGAGCAAGAGCAATGGCGATGCAAAAGTCTGATGAATTGTCCGAATTAGTGGATACAGTGTTTAAAGAATTAACCAAACTTGATTTTGCATTAAACTGGTGTATCATCAATATCATTGATGCGCCATCATTAACAAATATGGTTTGGGCCGCAAATCCTGAAACAAACAAGCCACCCGAATCCTACCTCATGAAATTTGAAGATTTTCCTTTTCATCATTCTATGATGAAAGGATACCAGGAGCGGAAAACAAAACATGTGTACGTGATCGAAGGAAAAGAGAAAAAAACATACGACGATTATTTGTTTAATAAAACAGAATGGAGAAGGGTTCCCAAAGCAGCTCAGGATGCCTCAAGAGCTATGAAAAGATATGTAGCCACTTTCACTTTCAGCAATTTTGGCGGGCTGCAAACGGTTGGAGAGGAGTATCTGTCTGAAGAAAACCTTGATATACTTAGCCGCTTTGGAAAAGTTTTCGATTTGACCTATACCCGTTTCAATGATCTGCAAAAAGCAGAAGCACAGGCAAGAGAATCACATATTCAATTGGCACTTGAAAGAGTTCGTGCAAGAACAATGGCCATGCAGCACAGCAACGAATTGCCTGATGCTGCTACTATATTATTTCAACAAGTGCAATCATTAGGTATGCCTGCATGGAGTGCAGGCTATTGTATCTGGAATGAAGACAAATCAGCCGTTACTTTATGGATGAGCAGTGAAGGGGTTTTGCAACTACCATTTAATGCTCCCACAACAGAAGATGAATTATTTATTCAAATGCGAAAAGGGCAGGAAGATGGTAAAACATTTCATATAGTTGAAATGGGTGGCAATAAACTGGTTGAACATTATCAGTATATGCGTACGCTTCCCGTAGTAGGTGAAATACTGGATTCGATTATTACAGCAGGTCATCCGTTACCCACTTTCCAGATCATGCACCATGCTTATTTCTCAAAAGGATTTCTTTTGTTCATTACATACGAACCGGTTCCGGATGCACATGATATTTTTAAACGCTTCGCAAAAGTTTTTGAACAGACCTATACACGTTTTCTTGATTTACAAAAAGCAGAAGCACAGGCAAGACAGGCAAAGATTGAAGCTGCTATGGAAAAGGTGAGATCGAGAGCTATGGCGATGCAAAAACCAAATGAACTGGTTGAAGTAGCGGAATTGCTGCGGAAAGAAATGGGCTTGCTCGGCGTAGAAGAATTAGAAACAAGTTCTATTTATATTCATCATGAAGAAACAGGGAAAACAGAATGCTGGTATGCTATAAAAGATGTGCAGCATCCGGATAAAGAACTGGTTTCTGATTACATGAATATTGATCTGCATGAGACTGTTGTAGGAAAACAAATGCTTGCATTTTATAATTCAGATAAAAAACAAATTTCCATTCCGATGCAGGGTGGTGCAAGAAAAGAGTGGATCAACTATTGTGCAAAACATTCGAAAGTTTTAGTTGGATTTTATGGCGACAACATTCCTGATCGCACATATCATTTATATAAATTTTCAAATGGTTATATGGGTGCAGCTTCGCCGGGTGAAATATCAAAAGAAAGCTGGGATTTATTACAACGGGCTACTTCTGTGTTTTCACTTGCCTATACCCGTTTCAGTGATTTGCAACAAGCAGAAGCACAGGCACGAGAAGCCAGGATAGAAACTGCTTTGGAAAGAGTGCGTAGCCGTTCGATGGGTATGCAAAAAAGTGAAGAGCTCAAAGAAGTAATCAAAATTGTTTATCAGCAAATGAAGCTTTTAAACATTCATCTTGACCATGCAGGTTTTGTTGTTGACTATAAACCGAAAGCTGATTGGCATTTTTGGATTGCTGATGAGCAGGACATTCCTTCTAAAATAACGCATCCATATTTTGAGTCTGTTTGGGCAACTCAATTTAATGAAGCAAAAGAAAAAGGTGCAGATTTCTTTGCCACTCATTTAAATTTTGAAGAAAAGAATAAGTTTTATAATGAGCTTTTATCCTATGTTCCCGGTTTACCGGAAGCATCAAAAGATTTTTATTTAAACTGTCCCGGGCTTGCCGCATCAACCGTATTGTTAGAAAATGTTGGCCTGTACATCGAGAATTTTTCAGGTACTCCTTATACAGATGAAGAGAATACTACGCTCATGCGTTTTGGAAAAGTATTCCAGCAAACCTATACCCGTTTCCTCGATTTACAAAAAGCAGAAGCGCAGGCAAGAGAAGCACAGATAGAAGCAGCATTAGAAAGAGTGAGAAGCAGAACGATGGCCATGCAAAAAAGTGATGAACTACTTGACGCTGGTGAAATTCTTTTTGTAGAAATGCAAAAGTTGGGTATTGAAAGCCTTACCGCTGGTTATGTGCTAATAGATAAAGAAGAAAAAAATGGATTGAATTACACACCTCATCCGGGCACAAAAAAAATAATGCCGGTGCCTGTTATCATTCCGCATAACGAAACCAGTCATATGCAACAGGTGGTTGAAAACTGGAAGAAAGGCAATCCCTTTTTTATCGTTGAAATGGATGAAGATGAAACCATCAAACACCAGACATTTATTGCAGAACGCAGTACAAACTTTCCATTAAGCGCCGCACAACTAATTGCCATTTCGCCGGCGAGATTGTTCCTGCATAATTTTTATTTTAAAGAAGGATATGTATTGATAGTAGGCGGTACAAAATTATCTGCAGAACAAACAGATATTATGTTACGTTTTGCGAAAGTGTTTCAACAAACCTATACCCGTTT
>JANMOR010000558.1:0-3150 GCA_031369435.1 Chitinophagaceae bacterium | reverse complement strand
TTTCCAAAGACCACCGCCTGTTGTTCCCATATAATAAGTAGTGATATCGCCCACCACACCTGTTGCTGTAACGGAACGTCCGCCACGGAAAGGACCGATGCTGCGCCATTTCATGGGTTTGAATGTTGAATTGAAATCTGTTTTAATGGTATCCGTTTTTGGTTGAGCCAATAATGTAACCTGAAAAGAAAGCAATAGTGCAAAGAGGAAATACCTGTGCATGAAGTTGGTTTTAGAATGGAAATATAAATCTTATTTGCTAAGAACAGAAAAGGGGGCTTGAATTTAGAATCACTTGATTTCTTATCTTGTCCACATGAAAAAATATTTCTTTTTTGCCTGTTGCCTTATTACACTGCATACTGTTGCTCAGAATATTAAGATTTCAAAAAACATTCAACAGGCCATGAACAGGATCGATACCAATACCATCCGTTCACATATTGCTTACCTGGCCGATGATAAATTAAAAGGTCGTTTGCCCGGCACCGAAGGTTACCAGATGGCGGTAGATTATGTAGTGGATCAATACAAAAAAATGGGTGTTGCACCAGGAGCTGATAATGGAGGTTACACACAAAAACTGATTTTGCGAAAATCTGTGTTGAATAATAAATCGGCCGTTGCAGTTTTAAAAGATAAACAGGGAAATATTGATTCATTAAATTTTGCAGTTGATTATACAGCAGCACCGCACCCCATGCGTGCATCTGCTTCGGCAAGCGGTTCATTGGTATTTGCAGGTTATGGTGTAGAAATTCCGGGAGTGTATTCTGACTATACAGGAATTGATGTGAAAGGAAAAATCGTTGTGCTCGTTAGTGGTGCCCCAGATGGATTAATGAGTACACTTACTGCTCATTTTTCCAATGCAGGAAACAAAATAACAACAGCATTTACAAAAGGCGCAACAGGTGTTATCCTGATCAATGTAACAACAAGACCTCCTGCCAATCCAAATCCTGTTCTTCAATCAAATGTGGCTTTGAATCCTGATAAATCTGTTGCATATGGTCGTGGTTTTGTTGGCAATCTTGGCATTGTATTAAACGGTACCAAATCTTTGCTAATCCGTTTATTTATGAATTCTGGTAAAAATGCAGAGCAAGTATTAGCTGATATTAAAAAAGGGAAGAATTCTTCGTTTGATCTTCCTTATAGTATTGCCGCATCCTATTCTACAACACATACCGATTTTGAAAGTTATAATGTTGTGGGCATGATCCCGGGTTCAGATAAAATATTGAAGAATGAATATGTTGTTCATTCTGCTCACCTCGATCATCTCGGTATTGGCCGTGTTGTAAACGGCGATTCGATTTACAATGGTGCACATGATAATGCATCGGGTGTTGCTTCACTACTTGAGATTGCTAGAATTTATAAAACATCGGGTGCCAAACCAAAACGTTCTGTGTTGATTGTGATGGTAACCGGAGAAGAAATGGGATTGATCGGCTCTTCTTATTTTGCTGCAAATCCTACAGTTCCAAAATCTTCTATTGTTGCAGATGTAAATACAGATATGCCGACAGTGATTGCACCATTGCTTGCAGTAGTGCCATTAGGTGCAGAACATTCAAGCATCATGAACAATGTACAATTTGCTGCAAAGTATTTGGGATTGGATGTTGAAAAAGATCCTGAACCAACTGAAAACCGTTTTGTACGCAGTGATCAATATAGTTTCGTGATGAATGGCATTCCTGCATTACATATTAAGTATGGTAACAAAACAAATATCCCCGGTTTTGATATGGTTGCCTTTGTAAAACAATGGCGGGCGAAATACTATCATCAATCGGCCGATGGATTAGATGGCATCTTCAACTTTACAGCTGCCAAAACCTATGTGCAGTTGAATTTTTTGATCAGCTATTCCATAGCGCAAACAACCGAACGGCCAACATGGAATACAGGTGATTTATTTGGAACAGTATTGAAATAAAACAATATTGGTTTGAACTGAATGTTTGATTTCTTTTAAGCTGAAAATATTTGATCTGATTGATAGAAATAATTCATTAACCTGTCAGGTCAATCACTTCACAAGTAAAGCAATGCACAAATCTTTCTCAAAAAAGTTATCTTTAAAAAAACTCCCAACATGCCACAGCGTAAGAATATCATTCTGTTGATGATCTTTTCATTTATAATTGGAACTACCTGCAGCCAGGCTACCTATAACAATGAAATAAAAAATGCGGCCAATACATTTATTCAATCTCTTACAGCCCCGCAGAAACAAGCTGCCTTACTTTCTTTTTCAGATACGGCCAGAATAAAATGGAACAATTTACCTGTTGGATTAAGAGCAAGGGTTGGTGTCAGTGTTGGTAACATGACAGAAGATCAACGCATATTATTACACCGCATACTTTCTGTTTCCTTAAGTTCACAGGGCTACCTGAAAGCTACCGGTATCATGCATCTTGATAACCTGCTGAATGTATTTGTTGATACTGCCTACGATCGTAAATACTTTAATGATACGGTGCGGCAATTCTTAGTTAATTTAAAATGGACACACCGCAATTATTACCTGGCTTTTTTTGGTAACCCATCCGATAACAACTGGGGTTATAAAATTGAAGGCCATCATCTATCTGTCAACTTTACTTTTACAGGCGATCAACTTTCTGTTACGCCCTGGTTTATTGGAACTGACCCTGCAGAAATGCCCATTACTGAATATGCAGGTTGGCGTGTATTGGGCCAGGAAGAAGACCTGGGCATTCATCTTGCACAAATGCTGACGCCTGCACAAAAGAAAACAGCAATTATGAGTACAGATGTGCCGGGTGATATTATTACAGGTGCTGAAACCGGCAAACGCCTGGTTGATTACTGGGGTATTAAAGCTGCTGATCTTACTGCCCAACAAAAAGCTGTGTTGCAAAACATTATTCGTGAATATGTGTTTAACATGGAATATGCAAAAGCTGTGCAGGAGTACAATAAAATAATCAAAGCCGGTATTGACAATATTTATTTTGGATGGATAGGACCGGTTGATGAAAACAAAGCACATTATTTTATCATCAACGGACCTACTTTTTTAATTGAGTTTGATAATGCAGGTGGCCCCCGTGGAAAAGCGAATCATATTCATACCATTTGGCGTGAAAAAGGAAATGAATATGGCGAAGA
>JANMOR010000513.1:0-8368 GCA_031369435.1 Chitinophagaceae bacterium | reverse complement strand
ATTGTGGATGCACTCAAGAAATTGAAAGTGCCGAATCTTCGCTGGCCCGGTGGTTGCTTTGCAGATACCTATCATTGGAAAGACGGTGTGGGTCCAAAAGCAAATCGACCATCAATTGTTAATCGCTGGTGGGGTGGTGTTACGGAAGATAACAGCTTTGGTACACATGACTTTTTGAATATGTGTGAGCTCATTGGGGCAGATCCATATCTCGCAGGTAATGTTGGAAGCGGAACTGTGCAGGAACTTTCTGATTGGGTGCAATATGTAAATGGTAAAGCAAATACAAGTCCCATGACTACATGGCGTGTTAAGAATGGCCGTGAAAAAGCATGGAATGTAAATATTTGGGGCGTTGGTAATGAAGCATGGGGTTGCGGTGGTAATATGAAAGCGGAGTATTATGCAAACATCTACCGTCAATATGCTACCTACATGGCAGATTTTGAAAACGACGCTAAAAAATTCAGGGTAGCTTCAGGAGCAAACGGAAATGATTATAACTGGACAGAAGTGTTGATGCGTGATATTCCACACAATATGATGGAAGGTGTTGCATTGCATCATTATGCAGTTATCAATTGGAGCCAAAAAGGTTCAGCAACTGATTATACCGAACAACTATATTTCGCTACTATGAAATCGGCCTGGCGCATGGAGGAATTTGTTACACGCCATAGCACCATCATGGATAAATATGATCCGAATAAACGTGTAGCTTTAGTTGTAGATGAATGGGGTGGGTGGTATGATGTGGAGCCAGGTACGAATCCAGGGTTCCTGTTTCAACAAAACACCATGAGAGATGCAATGATAGCAGGTATGACACTGAACGTGTTTAATAACCATTGCGATCGTGTACGCATGGCCAATCTTGCACAAACCGTGAATGTATTGCAGGCGGTTATTCTTACAAACAAAGAAAAAATGTTGCTCACACCAACTTATCATGTAATGGAAATGTTCAATGTACACCAGGATGCAACTATGCTTCCTGTGCAACTGAATACAAATGATTATGTCTTTGGAAATGAAAAGCTGCCTGCAGTTTCTGTTTCAGCTTCAAAAGATAATAACGGTGTTGCACATGTATCACTGGTAAATATTGATGCTTCAAAATCACAAACCATTACGGTTGATGTTCGTGGGTTGAACATCAAAACAGTTTCAGGCAGGATTCTTACTTCAAAAAAATTACAGGATTATAATTCATTTGAACAACCAACAAAAATTCAACCGTCTGTTTTCAATGATGCAAAATTGAACGGGAATTTATTACAGGTTCAATTGCCTCCTTTTTCAGTTGTTGTTCTTACGCTCAAATAATTTAATCCATGCAGTTTCAAATCCATAAAATATTTATACAAAGACTTATTTCTGTTTTTGTAACAGTCACATTTCTTTTTACTGCTTCGTTTTCCCAGGAAAAGAAAACCTTGGTCATTAAAGCCAATCAGCCCATTGCAGATGTGCAACCTACAATGTGGGGTGTATTTTTTGAAGACATTAATCTTGGTGCTGATGGTGGTATTTATGCAGAACTGATCAAGAACCGCTCATTTGAATTTTTAAAACCATTGATGGGCTGGAAGATCTTACAAAAACCTTTTGTGGAAGGAGCAGTCACAGTTCAAAACAGGCAGGGAGCTAATCTTGCCAATCCACGTTTTATCCGTGTGCAGTTAAATAATGCTGGAAAAGAAAAACTCAGCATAACGAATGAAGGTTTCCGTGGCATGGGCATCAAAAAAAATCTGCGTTATGATTTTTCAATGATGTATCGCACAACTGCAAGTGATCTTAAACTGCATATTGAATTAATCAACTCTAAGAATGAAATCATTGGCAGCACCATTGTTGCAGCTGCATCAACAGGAGGCGAATGGAAAAAGCTTACTCAAAGTTTTCAATCAGTTGATACTGCAATGAAAGGTCAATGCCGTTTCTGGTTTGAAGGAACTGGTACAATTGAAATGGATATGATCTCATTGTTCCCGGAAGATACCTGGAAGAAAAGACCCGGTGGTATGCGAGCTGATATGATTCAGTTACTGGCAGATATGAAGCCCGGCTTTATCCGTTTTCCAGGTGGTTGTATTGTAGAAGGTTTTGATTTGACGAATCGTTATCAATGGAAAAAAACAATTGGCCCCATTGAAGAACGACAGCTGATCATGAACAGATGGAATATTGAATTTGCACATCGTCCTGCTCCTGATTATTTTCAAACATTTGGTTTAGGTTTTTTCGAATACTTTCAATTGGCTGAAGATATTGGTGCAGAAGCATTGCCCATTTTGAATTGTGGAATGGCATGCCAGTTTAATTCTGCTGAATTAGTTCCTTTAGATCAGCTTGATCCATATATACAGGATGCATTAGATCTCATTGAATTTACCAATGGCGATGTTTCAACTACATGGGGAAAGCAAAGAGCAGCGATGGGACATCCTGCGTCCTTCAACTTAAAATTTATTGGTGTTGGTAATGAAAACTGGGGACCGCAATACATTGAACGTTTAAAATTGTTTCAAAAAGCCATCAAAGAAAAATATCCAAACATTAAACTGGTAACAAGTTCGGGTACTGCACCCGATGGTGATCGTTTTGATCTGTTGAATTCAGAATTGCGGAAAATGAATACAGATATTATTGATGAACATTATTACCGAAGCCCGGATTGGTTTTTTAAAAACGTTAAACGTTATGATGCTTATCCCAGAACCGGATCAAAAGTATTTGCAGGTGAATATGCTTCGCATGTTGAAAAAACGGATGGTGCTTTCCGGAATAATATGCTGGCAGCAATTAGTGAAGCTGCTTTTATGACGGGTCTTGAACGGAATGCAGCTGTTGTAAACATGGCATCATATGCACCGCTTTTTTCGCATATCGATGGATGGCAATGGGCGCCGGATCTCATTTGGGTTGATAACCTTCGCTCTTATGGAACACCCAATTACTATGTTCAGAAATTATTTTCACAATACAAAGGTTCTAAAACTGTTCCTATCACTATTAATAATGATGTAGTGGCAGGTCAGGATAGTTTGTATGCATCTGCTGTCATTGATGCTGCAACAAATGAACTGGTGATCAAGATTGTAAATGCATCCAACAAAGAACAAACCAATGTATTGTCAATTGAAGGGGTGAAAAAATTAGCAACTGAAGGGAAGTTAATTGTTTTGCATAATAAGAACCCGGCTGTTGTTAATTCATTCGATCAGCCATTACAGGTTTCACCAATAGAATCAACTCTTATAATTAAAAGTAAAAAGTTTGAATACACTTCGGCTCCTTATTCCCTGTCGGTATTAAGAATAAAAATGATGTAACTTTCTACAGAGGGATTGGACCGGGAACATAAACGAAACAAAAACTATCATATGAATCATTTCAAAAATCTATTGCTGATGACAACAATTACAACTGCTGCACTCACATCATGTGAAAATGCTGAAAAGAAAAGCGAAGAACCAACAAATGCAAAAGTAACAAAAGTTGCATGGGGTGAAGCGGATGGCAAACCGGTTGATCTTTACACATTAACCAACGCCGATGCTGTGCAGATAAAGATCTCAACGTATGGTGCTGTTGTTACATCATGGGTTACAGCTGATAAAGCTGGTAACAAGAGTAATGTGGTGTTGGGCTTTGATAGCTTGAGCGGCTATCTTGCAAAGCCTCCGTATTTCGGTGCGATCATTGGCCGTTATGGTAACCGTATTGCAAAAGGAACATTTAAGATCGATACTGCAACGTATAAACTTGCAACCAACAATGGTGAAAACCATTTGCATGGTGGTAACAAAGGATATGATAAAGTAGTGTGGGATGCAAAACCTGCTGACAGTACTGCTTCTTTAACACTTACGTATTTAAGTAAGGATGGGGAAGAAGGTTATCCCGGTAATCTCAACATCACCGTTGTTTATACGCTCACAGATGATAATGAATTGTTGATTGATTACACTGCAGAAACAGATAAAGCAACTGTTGTAAACTTAACCAACCACAGTTATTTCAACTTAACAGGTGATGTAAACAATACCATCCTTGATCATCAGTTGCAGATCAATGCAGATAAATACACGCCGGTTGATGCTGGCTTAATTCCAACAGGTGAATTGAAAGATGTAAAAGGAACGCCATTCGACTTTTTGCAACCACACAAAATTGGTGAACGTATTGCAGCCGTTGATGGTGGTTACGATCACAACTTTGTATTAACTCGTAAAGGAAGCGATCTTGAATTGGTTGCAACGTTATTTGATTTAGTAAGTGGCCGTAAACTGGAAGTATTCACAACTGAACCAGGGTTACAATTCTATTCAGGTAATTTTTTGGATGGAAGTTTTAAAACAAGTGATGGTAAAACTATTAATCTTCGTACAGGACTTTGTTTGGAAACTCAGCATTTTCCTGATTCACCAAACAAACCTGAATTTCCTTCTACCTTATTAAAACCAGGTGAAAAATATCATACAGTAACCAAGTATAAAATTTCTGTTAACTGATTTTTATAATGTGATTTTATGAGTAACGAAGCATATGTGATAGGTGTTGATTACGGATCAGATTCCGTTCGAACCATTATTGTGAACGCAGCGAATGGTGAAGAGCTGGCTTCTGCAGTGTTTTATTATCCCCGTTGGAAAAAGCAGTTGTACTGCAACATGAATGAAAACCAGTTTCGCCAACATCCGTTGGACTATGTGGAAGGACTGGAGGCAACCATTAAAGAATGTATAGCAAAGGTTGGAACTGAAGTGGCTTCAAAAGTAAAAGCACTTTCTGTTGACACAACAGGCTCAACACCAGTAGCAGTTGATAAAACAGGAACACCGCTTGCATTAACTCCCGGCTTTGAAGAAAATCCCAACGCCATGTTTGTGTTGTGGAAAGATCATACAGGTGTTGGTGAAGCAGCAGAGATCAATGCACATGCAGAAAAATTTGATACTAACTATTTACAATTCGTTGGTGGTATTTATTCTTCAGAATGGTTCTGGGCAAAATTGCTTCATGTACTACGTGCAGATGAAAAAGTTAGAAACAATATTTATTCATTCGTTGAACATTGCGATTGGATTCCGTTTTTATTATCGGGCGGAACAGATGTACATGCTATGAAGCGTGGTGTATGTTCAGCAGGTCATAAAATATTATGGGCAAAAGAGTGGGGCGGACTTCCTCCCAATGAATTCTTTGCATCATTAGATCCATTGCTTGATGATTTTACTGATCGTTTATTCAAAGACACGTATGCTGCTGATCAATCAGTTGGTACTATCACCAAAGAATGGGCAACACGTTTAGGTTTACCTGAAACAACATTGATTGGCGTGGGTGCATATGATGCACACATGGGTGCAGTGGGCGGACAGATCGAACCCTATTATTTAAGTAAAGTAATGGGCACATCAACATGTGATATGATGGTGGCGCCGGTAGAAGATGTTGAAGGAAAACTCATCAAAGGAATTTGCGGGCAGGTACCCGGCTCCGTTATTCCCGGTATGATTGGATTGGAAGCTGGCCAATCGGCATTTGGTGATGCATATGCCTGGTACAAACGTTTATTGACATGGCCACTGCAACAGATACTGTCAAAATCAAGTTTGGTTGATGACACAACAAAAGTAAAACTCATCAACGAAACAGAAGATGCCATCATTCCGCAATTAAGCAAACTGGCAGAGCAATTAGAAATAGATGAACATAGTGAATTGGCAGTTGATTGGTTCAACGGAAGAAGAACGCCGGATGCGAATCAATTATTAACGGCTTCTATTACGGGTCTTGATCTTGGCAGTGATGCTGTGCGTTTGTTCCGTGCAGTTGTTGAAGCAACCTGCTTTGGTGCAAAAGCAATTGTAGAACGATTTGTTGAGCAAGGCATTCCGGTAAAAGGTTTGATTGGTTTGGGTGGTGTTGCAAAAAAATCGCCTTTCATTATGCAGATGATGGCCGATGTCATGAACATGCCCATCAAGATTCATAAGAGTGAACAAACCTGTGCATTAGGTGCAGCGATGTTTGCTGCAACAGTAGGAGGTGTTTACAGTAAAGTGGAAGATGCCATGAAAGCAATGGGACAAGGGTTTGATACAGAGTATCATCCCAATCCTGATCGTGTAGCGGTTTATCAACACCGCTATGAAAAGTATAAAGAAGTTGGTGCGTTCATGGAAGAACAAACAAAAGAAAAAGCAGAGGCATTCGTTTGACGCCCTCGTCTGACGAATTAGTAATAATGAATTTCCACAAACAGGGACTTTGTGTTTTTGTGGTCAAACAAAATTTATGAGTAAGTATAGTCACATACAGGAAGAAGCTTACGAAGCAAACATGCAGTTGCCAAAATTGGGGCTTGTGTTGTTTACGTTCGGCAACGTAAGTGCAGTCGACAGAAGTTTAAGTGTATTCGCTATTAAACCAAGCGGTGTCCCATACAAAGATCTGTCGCCTGATAAAATGGTGATTGTTGATTTTGATGCAAATACTGTTGAAGGTTCATTCCGTCCTTCATCCGATACTAAAACACATGCAGTGTTGTACAAGCATTGGGAAAAGATCGGCGGCATTGTGCATACACATTCAACTTATGCAACAGCATGGGCACAATCACAACGGGATATTCCCATCTTCGGAACAACACATGCCGATTATAATACCGTTGATATTCCATGTGCTGCACCCATGAGTGATGAGATGATCAAAGGCAATTATGAATACGAAACTGGTTTTCAAATTCTTAATTGTTTTAAAGATCGTGGATTGAGTTATGAAGAAGTGGAAATGGTTTTAGTGGGTAATCATGCGCCTTTCACATGGGGTAAGAATGCTGCTAAAGCAGTACACAACAGTGCGGTGTTGGAATTTATTGCACAAACATCATTGCTGACTGAACAGATCAATCCATCTGCTTCAAGATTAAAAGATTCCATCCGTCAAAAACATTACGAACGCAAACACGGGCCCGATAGTTATTACGGGCAATAGAAAGAGAATGAAAAAATTAATCATTTCAATTGCATTGCTATGTAGTTTAGGTGCATTCGCACAACAAAAGGATTATCCCTATACTGCTGTTTCTTTTACCAGTGTTCATCTCACTGATAATTTCTGGTTACCACGTATCAAAGTGAATCACAATGTTACTATTCCTGCATCCTTTGAACGTTGCGAACGAACAGGTCGTATAAAGAATTTTGAAATGGCAGCTGCACAAAGCGGCAAGTTCTGCACCATCTTTCCATTTGATGATACAGATATTTATAAAACCATTGAAGGTGCTTCCTTCTCACTTAGTTTATTTCCTGATAAAAAATTAGAAATCTATATTGATTCCTTGATAGATAAAATAGCCAAGGCTCAAGAACCTGATGGTTATTTATATACTGCAAGAACAATTGATCCATTGCACCCCCATGCATGGGCAGGTACAATGCGTTGGGAAAAAGAAAGGGAGCTCAGTCATGAACTATACAACTCAGGCCACCTGTACGAAGCAGCATCAGCACATTTTGCAGCAACAGGGAAAAGAAATTTATTAAACATCGCATTAAAGAATGCTGATTTGGTTTGTTCTGTTTTTGGCAAAAACAAATTACATGTTGCACCGGGTCACCAGGTTGTGGAGATGGGTCTGGTAAAATTATTCCGCATTACCGGCAAGCAGGAATATTTATCAACAGCAAAATATTTTATTGAAGAGCGTGGTCACTACAATGGTTATGATACAAAAAGCAAAGATCCATGGAAGAGTGGCGCTTACTGGCAGGATCATATTCCGGTAGTGGATCAAAAAGAAGCGATTGGTCATGCAGTACGTGCAGGTTATTTGTATGCAGCGGTCGCTGATATTGCAGCGTTGACTGGTGATGAAGCAATGCTGAAAGCAATTGACAGCATCTGGACAAATATGGTAACTAAAAAAATTTATGTACAGGGTGGAGCAGGAGCAGTCGGTTCAGGGGAACGTTATGGCGATAATTATGAATTACCAAACGCAACCGCTTACAACGAAACCTGTGCAGCTATTTCCAATGTATACTGGAACCAGCGCATGTTTCAATTACATGGTGATTCAAAGTATATTGATGTGTTGGAAAAAATATTGTACAACGGTTTGATCTCCGGTGTTGGGCTGGATGGCAAATCATTTTTTTATACTAATGCCATGCAGGTGAAAAATAATTTTCATCACCACAGCCTGGAACAGGAAAGGTCTGGTTGGTTTGAGTGTTCCTGCTGCCCAACTAATGTAACAAGATTGTTGCCATCTGTGCCTGGGTATATGTATGCACAAAATGGCAATGATCTGTTTGCTGTTTGTTTTGACCTCTTCGATGACTTGCCG
>JANMOR010000500.1:0-2355 GCA_031369435.1 Chitinophagaceae bacterium | reverse complement strand
GGAGCACCTTTGGTTGCAGGTACATCCGTTCAGGTTGTATTTGAATTAATTGGCAACAGTGAAATACAGGCAAGTGAAAACTACAAATACGTTGGCTGGTTGATTCAACAGTAATATTCATGAATTCAATAAAACACATTTGATATGAACATAAAAACAATTAAAAAATACAGTTTGTTTGCACTCTTTGCCATTGTGGTTTTGGCAGCTTGTGATAAGCGGGCACAAAACATTGCATTTCCTCCGGGAGTAACAGACAATGTTGTAGCTGTTGCACAGAAGGAAGCTAATCTTTCCATTTTTGTGGCGGCTGTTAAACGTACAGCTCTTGATGCAGATCTTGCTTTGCTCGGCAACTACACCATTTTTGCACCTACAGATGCAGCTTTTACTGCAGCTGGGATTTCTGCTGCAACCATCGGCAGCATGCCTCTTGATTTGCTGAGGGCAATATTGAGAAACCATATTATTTCAGGTCGAATTTTAGCTACTGATTTATTGCCCGGCCCCAATGCAGCATATACCAGTGTGCAAAGAGAAGTTCTGAATTCTTCTTATTATGGAACATCCTCTTACCTGAATGGTAAAAAAATTAATAAGGTGAACATGCTTGCAAACAATGGAGTTATACACACCATTGACGGAGTATTATTACCACCACTTGCCACACTGAGCGGAACATTAGCAGCGAATGCTAATCTTTCATTTTTAGCTGCTGCAATTGCCAGAGCGGGTTTAACAACAACGTTAAATACAACCACAACTTTATTAACCATTTTTGCTCCAACCAATGCTGCTTTTATGGCAGCAGGTTACGCTGATATCACAGCAATCAATGCGGCAGATCCCCTTGTGTTGAGCAATATTTTACTGTACCATGTAATTCCAAGTTCATCTTTAACTTCAGCTACACTAACTTCTCCTTTAAACAGAAGCGGAAGAGCATTTATGATTGATTTTACAAATGCAACTACGCTTATTACTGCACAAGGTACTTCGGTTACTATGGGTGTTAGTGGAAGTACTGTAACTGTAAAAGGAACGAACAACTCATCGCCTGCTGCTATTACAGCTGGTGATATTCTTTATTTTGCAGGTTCAACTTCGGTTCGTCCGGGTGTGTTACATGTAATTGATAAAGTATTACTGCCTTAAAGGCTGTTAGATATTATACAAATAAAAAACCCAACGATTTGATCGTTGGGTTTTTTTATTTTAGCTTATCATTTTACTGCAACACTTCTTCCAACTTCCTTTCCAAATCACCTCCTCTTAAATTATCTGCAATCACTTTTCCTGTTGGATCGATTAATACATTGTAAGGAATTCCATTAAAACCATAGAGTGATACTGCAGCGCTGTTCCAGAATTTCAAATCACTGATATGGTTCCATGTTAACCCATCCTGTTGAATGGCTTGCACCCATGCATCTTTTGTTTTATCCAATGACACACCCAGGATGGTGAAATTTTTACCTTTATACTTATTGTAAGCTGCAACTAAATTTGGGTTTTCTCCACGACAAGGTCCACACCAGCTTGCCCAGAAATCGACCAATACATATTTTCCTTTGAAGCTGCTGAGGGAAACGTTGTTTCCGTTTACATCGGGCATTGTAATTTCAGGTGCCATGCTGCCAACTGCTACAGCACCGGATTGCCGGGGTTGTTGCTGCTGTTGTGTATTAGCCGTGCTTTCACGAAATTGCTTTACAACTGTTTGAATGCCGGTGTGCTTAGGAAAACGTTTGATTAAATTATTATACAATGCTTCATTTTCCACTGCGTCAGTTCCGGTGTTGATGGAAGTGGCAAACATACTTACCATCGGGCTCTTATCTTCCATAGCCGTTTGCTTTACATATGCTTTGAATGACGTCAGTATACTTGTCATTTCCATCTGCTTGATATTTTTTAAACTGTCGCCCAACACTTCATTCTGAATTTCATATTGAATGGTATATAATTTTTGCTGTGTGGCAGAAAGTGAATCAACAAACAGTTGCAGCCTTTCTGTTGCAGGCGAACCTTTGTATTTAATTTTTCTGATATCGTTCCAATCGGCTATCATTTCAATATTCGATTTATCATTGATGACAAAGAACAATGGACTTTTTTCAATTTCGGGGAAACGTAACTGCAGCAAAGATTCTTCTGCTGCTTTTCCTTTCAAAGTGAACTTTCCTTCTTTCAATGACATACTATCCACCACCTGCGGCGGCATATTATCAAATGAAATTTGCTCCAGGTACACAACAGTTGCAGGTGCATTTTTAATTTCGCCACTGACAGTAAAGTTTTTACTGCCGCTGTTTTCACAAGCTGTTGCCAGTACAGCAACAGTTACTATAATCC
>JANMOR010000498.1:0-7628 GCA_031369435.1 Chitinophagaceae bacterium | reverse complement strand
GTGCAAGAAAAATAGTTACACTACTGATCAGGATCAAAACAGTTGATAGGAAAAAGATCTTCGGCATTTGTACAGGCTGCCATCCTGCCTGGTTACTCTTTACAATGTATGCACTTGTAAAACCGGCAAACATCATTGTAATACTTCCAATTGCAACCCACAAAGTAAATTTATGCGGATGCATTTTTTGACTTCTTTCACTCATAACCTTTTCCATGGCCCCTTCCTCCTTCTCCTTCCCCAAAGGAGAAGGAGCGGTGCTTTATATCGTTAATAAATTATTTTTCTCTGCCTTATCGGCCTCATCCTCTTATCCTTCTCCAAAAGAGAAGGACGGTACTTTTACACTATCCCAATCTATCTGTTCTTCCACTTCAGCCATTAATCTTTGATCTGCAGCTCCAACAATATAAGCTGGTTTTTTTCTGATCACCCAACTCAAATGAGTTAGAGTGGGTTCGCAATTTTATCTGCCAGTAATGCTAATAACACAACGGGCAAATAAATATAACTGCTGAACATCACTCTTCTTGCACTCTTTACATCCATGTTGATATACAACCTTACACATTGTACAACCATAAACAGGTTTGCTCCAACCAAAATCCACATACTCACTACACCGCTCATGTTAAAAAAATAAGGGAGCATGCCAACCGGTATCATGAGCAAAGAATAAATAACGGTTTGTATTGCTGTAAACTTTGTTGGCCCCTGTTTCGAAGGCAAGAGTTTAAATCCGGCTTTGCTGTAATCCTGGTGTGCAACCCAGGCAATGGCCCAAAAATGCGGGAACTGCCAAAGGAACTGTATAGCGAATAAGATCCAGCCACCCGTCCAGGAAAATTCATCAGCGTCATAAGCAGCTGCCCATCCAATTAAACAAGGTAAAGCACCGGGTATTGCTCCAACTAAAACGGCCATTGAGTTTATTTTTTTTAACGGCGTGTAAACAAACCCGTAAATAAATAAACTGAACAAAGCTATACCTGCTGCATACCAGCTGAAATACAAACCTAAAATCAAAGAGCCAACGATTGCAGCAATAAAAGCAAACGCAGTTGCTTCCTGTACACTCATTCTTCCACTTGCAACAGGACGATTGCCCGTGCGTTTCATTACCGCATCTGTATCTTTTTCTATTATCTGGTTAATGGCATTGGCACTTCCTGTAACCAACATCCCTCCAACAAATAACAACACAATACTTAAAAGATCATATTCAATTACATTGGGCGCCAGCATATATGAAATAACACTGCTGAACACAACTGTAAAACTGAGCGTAAACTTGATGAGTTGTTTGTAATCCTCTATCTTACTCATCACCACATTCCTGCCCTTCTTCAATTGTTCATTATCTGCCTGCGTACTGCTCAATTTATTTTTATAACCTGATGTTATCTTTTTTTACTGTTTAATGTTTACTCTCATCAGCACTCACAGGTGTTGTTTGAGGAATAAACTCTTTCCCATCTTTTGCATAATCATATGCCCAGCGATGCACTTCAGGAATTTCACCAGCCCAGTTACCATGACCTGGTGTAATGGGTGTTGTCCACTCCAATGTATTGGCTCCCCATGGATTTTGTGTAGTTACTTTTCTTCCTTTCCAGATGCTGTAAAAGAAGTTAACGATAAACAAAATTTGAGCAAGAAATACAATGATGGAAACAATACTGATAAATTGATTTAACGTACCAAAGTGCTTAAAAGATTCCCAAATATCAAATTTATAATAACGACGTGGCATACCTGCCAAGCCTTCATAATGCATTGGCCAGAAAATGAGATACGCACCGATCATGGTAATCCAGAAGTGGATATACCCCAGTGTATTGTTTAGATAGCGGCTGTACATTTTCGGATACCAATGATAAATACCTGCAAACATCCCGAACATAGATGCTACTCCCATTACAATATGAAAGTGCGCAACTACAAAATAAGTGTCATGTAAATGAATATCAAGCGATGAGTTACCGAGGAAGATACCTGTTAATCCGCCGGAGATAAACAAACTCACAAAACCCATTGCAAACAACATTCCCGGAGTAAAGCGAATATTGCCTTTCCATAAAGTAGTTAACCAGTTAAATACTTTGATGGCACTCGGCACAGCAATCAACAATGTCAGCAATACAAAGAAGGCACCGAGGAAAGGATTCAGCCCCGTAACAAACATATGATGCGCCCAAACAAGGAATGCAAGAATAGTAATAGCAAATAAGGAACCTACCATCGCCATATAACCAAAGATGGGTTTGCGGCTGTTGACAGATAAAATTTCTGATGCCATCCCCATCGCCGGTAAAAGAATGATATACACTTCCGGGTGACCAAGAAACCAGAATAAGTGTTGATAAAGAATAGCACTTCCTCCTTCGTTTGGTAATGCTTGCCCGTTTATATAGATATCACTTAAATAAAAACTTGTACCGAAGTGACGATCAAAAATTAATAAGATAAAACCTGAGAATAAAACAGGGAATGATAACACACCCAACACAGCTGTAAAGAAAAGAGCCCAGATGGTTAAAGGCAAACGTGTCATGCTCATCCCTTTTGTACGCATGTTGAGGATGGTGGCGATATAATTTAAACCTCCCAATAAAGAAGAAACAACAAACAATGCCATTGACACAAGCCAAAGATCCATACCCACTTTTGAACCGGGCGACGCTTCACCCAACGCACTTAGTGGAGGATAAGCTGTCCAGCCCCCACTAAAAGGACCTGTTTGTACAAATAAAGATGAAAGCATAACGATACTGGCAGTAAAGAAGAACCAGTAAGAAAGCATATTCAAAAAAGGAGAAGCCATATCTCTTGCACCAACCTGTAATGGAACTAAAAAATTGGCAAATGTGCCACTCAGTCCTGCAGTCAATACAAAAAACACCAGCACAGTTCCATGCATGGTTACTAATGCATAATAAGCTTCGGCCTGTAACTGCCCGCCTTTTGCCCATTCGCCCAATAACATTTCCATCCAGGGAAATTTCGCTTCAGGAAAACCCAATTGTAAACGAAAGATCACAGAAAATAAACCACCAATCAATGCCCAAAACATTCCGGTGATCAAAAACTGTTTGGCAATGGTCTTGTGATCCTGGCTGAAGACATACTTGGTAAGAAATGTTTCATGATGATGACCATGATGCACTTCGTCATGTGCTTCGTGAGGAACGCCAACCGGATGCTGGTGTATATGTGTGGTTTCGCTGCTCATAATCTTTTATTTAATCAGTTCGCTTAATTAATATTATTTCGTTTTTACTACTGCTGCCACAACTGTTGGTTTTACAGTTGTATCTGTTACAGGTTTTGCAGAAGGATCTTTGTCGGGATTAGCTACATAATAGTTAGGCTTTTGCTTGGCCATCCAAACATCAAACTCTTCCTGCGTTACAACTTCTATTACACCTCTCATTGAATAATGCCCGTTGCCGCACATCTGATCGCATGAAATTTCAAAAACAAAGTCGGGATTGCCTAAGCGTTCTTTCATTTCCTTTGTTGTGTACTTTGGTGTAAACCAAAGTGTGGTTGGAATGCCGGGCACGGCATCCATCTTTAAACGGAAATGATTCAACCCAACATCATGAATTACATCACGGCTGTTAATGATCAATTTAACGGGGCGGTCTTTAACTACATACATTGTTGTTGTAGTAACCACATCATCAAAGTTTGCAGGATCGGCTTTGAGTTTTAATTTTTCATCATCGGCCCATATCTGTCCCAATGAATTATTCGTAGCATCATCAATTACTCTGAAATAGGTTTTGCCGAAATTTTTATCTCTGCCGGGATAACGCATAATCCAGCCAAACTGCTTACCAACGATCTCCACTTCCAATGCACCTTTAGGCGCATCAGATGTAATACGGAACCAGAACTTTAAACCAAATACCACCAACACAGTTAAGAAAATAGCAGGTATAACCGTCCAGATCAATTCAAGTTTATTGTTATGCGGAAAATAAAATGCTTTTTGTCCTTCTTTTTCCTGGTATTTCCATGCAAAGAAGAAAAGTAAAAACTGCGTAATGACAAAAATGATTCCCGTTACAGCAGTTGTCATCATAAACATCTCATCAATCTTTTCACCTTCAACTGATGCAGACCCCTGAGGAAACAAAGTTGTTTTATACAACATCTTATTACAGTACCAAACACCAACAAAACCAAGGAGCATAAAACCCAGCAGCATAAATCCGTTGATACGGTTGTTATGCTTACGGGAATTTTCCTCGCCTTTTAATACGCTTACATATTCACTGGCCTTTGCAATCTGAAAGATTACAACGAAAACCAGCACCGCTGCTGCAATAACCAAATATGTTGTAGTACTCATATCTTGCGCAAATTATTTATAGTTCTTCAATTCTTGTTCGTTTGTTCAATGTGCTTACGTATGATGAATCACGCTTTCTTTCACTAACGGGTGGTTCTTTGGTAACAAAGAAGCTTTGGTTAAATACCTTGCTGTGAGAAAAATAACCAATCCTAAAAATCCCGCTCCAACTCCAAGGCTGTATAAAAAATGTGCAATTGAATTTGATTCCTGCCCCAACTCCTGTAACGGACCAGGCGTAATCATTTGGTAGAAATCGAGCCAATGACCAAAGATGATCACAACCGACATTAAAGTTACAATTGTATAGTTACGCTTTGATCCACGTTTCATCAAGATCAACAATGGTGCAAGGAAGTTGATAATTAAATTCAATATAAAAATTGCTTTGAACGGACCTGATTGACCGGGTATGCCAATTCTATCAATAAAATATTCGGTTTCTTCCGGTTGGTTACTGTACCAGATCAACATGAATTGTGAAAACCAGAGATAAGTCCAGAAGATAGAGAAAGCAAACATGAATTTACCAACGTCGTGTATATGTTCTTCTGTAACGAAATCAAGATAGCCGTGATTTTTGAGATAAATGATAAACAACATCATCAATGAAAGGCCGGCCACCCATGAACTTGCAAAGGTGTACCAGCTGTACATGGTGCTGTACCAATGTGCATCAATACTCATCAACCACATCCATGGAAGTGTGCTTAACACTGTTAAACCATAAGTTACCAGGAAGGCAGCAGCAATGGCCAGTGATTTCCAGTAATATTTTGTATCGCCTTTTGCACCGAGATCTTCTGCCAACGAATTTTTACGGAATGAATTCCGGAACCAGATCCACAATCCAACAGCAATAACTGATAAGACAGTATAAAATGTTGGATTTAAAAATCCACTTTTCTCTTTTAATTTTTCATCGAGGTGTGCCGCATCTTTCCAATGATAGATATGATGATCGTTGGAGAACCAGACATATGCCAATAAAATAACTAATGTTATAGGACCCAGTACATTCATTGAACCTGAAATAGCTTCAGGCACACGGCGGAAAGATAAGGGCCAGCCGGCCTGCGCCAATGTTGTAGCAGCAACAAAGAAAAAACTTGAAGCAACAACCAATAACCAGAAGATGCCGTTATGCATTAAGGCCATCCAGAATTTGGTTGCACCAAATGCTTCTGCTCCATGTTCTTCACCATGACCACCGGAGAACGGATGCAGAAATACAATGCCGAGGATAAGTGTTAGTACACCTACACCCATCAGTGCATAGCTCCATTTCGTTAATCCGGCCGGTATTTCAAATTGTTCTTTCAGTGCCATTGAACTTCGTTTATAGTTGAATATTCGTTTTGATTATTCTTACTTGGTTGTTTTTGTTGTATCAGATGCAGGAGCAGTTTCAGTTGTTGTTTTACCACCCGGTTGCATACTCTTGATATAATGAATCACCATCCATCTTTGCTTTGTACTTAATTGCGCTGCATAACTTCCCATCAGGTTTTTACCATACGTAACTGAATACATCATTTGACCCGCAGGCATCACTGATACAACAGGATCAGCAACTAAGTTTTTTGGTGCAACCGGATAAGGTCCTGCACCACCTTTATATAAAGGACCGTTGCCATCTAATTTTTCTCCATGACAAATTCCACAGTTCACATTGTACAGGCGTTGTGCTTCAGCCATATCTTTTTCATTCAACGCAGGAACAGGATTGGCAATTTGTTTGGAAGCAACATAATTAGTTGAATCGCCTGCTGCATCTTTGGTTAATGGGAAATAAGCTACACCTCCACGTTTTACAGTTCCTGCAACCGGAGTTGCATCATAATAAATACCAGCTTCTGCAAGATTGCTGTGATCAGCATATGTTTCCACTGCACGGCTGTACGCCATATCGGGCATATAAATACGGCCCGGGTCACGACGAACTCCGTTATTGCAGGAAGCAGCTGCAATCAATACTGTAATCAATCCAAGTGTAACAATCTTTGTTGTACGCATTTCAATTTTTTTATGCTGTAACGATTTCTTCTTCTTTTTCAAATGCTTTTTTGGTTGAGCTGTAACGACCCAGCCACCAGCCTGTTTCTGCATTTTTCTCAAACACTTCTACTGCACCTGCATTATGTAAAAATGCTTTCACTTCTTCTGCATTTGTTTTTTCTGTGATCTCAATGGGCATGACAAACAGATCATCTGTTGATCTTAAATGAAAATGATCTTTTCTTACAAATGGTGCAAGCTGGCATAAATAACAAAAGGTCAATACCATACCAACTGCCGCACATAACACCGTTAATTCAAACACGATGGGAATAAAAGCAGGCAAAGGCAAATGCGGTTTACCACCAATATTCAAAGGCCAGTCTTTTGTAAACACCCAACTCATAAAACTTAAAGCTGTTGTAGTACCTGTAATGGCATAGATAAAACCTGCAGTGTGTAAACTTGTATCCCGCAAACCCATGGCATGATCTAACCCATGAATAGGAAATGGTGTATAGACATCATGAATTTTATACCCCGATTTTCTGGTGTTTTTTACAGCAGGGAACAGCGTTTTTTCATCATCAAAACAACCGACTACAAATTTTTTTACACTCATATGTTTAACCTTAAATCTGTGAACTATATCAAATTTCAAACTCTTGCCTTTACTCCCCTTTAGGGGATGGGGGCTTAATGAGCATGCGCCTGTTCATGTGCAAACTCTTCAACCGTTTGTGCTTCTATTGGATCCATCTGCTCCTTATAACTTTCACCGCTGCGTTTTAATATATGCTTGATCTCTGCAATAGCAATAACAGGGAAATATTTAGAGAAGAGGAAGTAACAGGTAAAGAACAAGCCGAACGATCCGAGATAGAAACCAACTTCCCAGATACTTGGACGATAGTACACACTCCATGATGATGGTAAGTAATCACGGTACAAGGATGATACGATGATCACAAAACGTTCGAACCACATACCAATATTTACCACCACACTCATTAAGAAAGTGAATGCAATGTTGCGGCGTAATTTTTTTACCCAGAACAATTGCGGTGTAATTACGTTACAGGTCATCATCAACCAATAAGCCCAGCCATAAGGACCGGCAATACGATACTTGAAGAAAATATCCTGTTCAAATTTCACAGCACTGTACCATGCCATGAACAATTCAGTTAAATAAGCACACCCCACAATAGAACCGGTTAATACAATCACCTTGTTCATATTTTCAATATGGCTGATAGTTATATAATCC
>JANMOR010000465.1:0-7400 GCA_031369435.1 Chitinophagaceae bacterium | reverse complement strand
GGCGGACAAAACGTAAACAAGGTAGAAACCATGGTGATGGGTTATTGGGATATTCAATCATCCCAACTTGTAACCGATCAGCAAAAACAACTGCTGCTTGAAAAACTGGCCAACCGCATTAATAAAGAAGGAACATTGATTATTAAAAGCCAGGTACACCGCAGTCAGTTGGCTAATAAAGCGGAAGTCATTGAAAAGATCAACCACCTGATCTCTGTTGCATTAACGCCAAAGAAAGCAAGGATCGCCACCAAACCATCCAAGGCAGCAAAAGAAAAAAGAATTGAATCAAAGAAGAAACAAAGCGAACATAAACAAACAAGGAAGAAAGTGCGTTTGAATGATTTTTGAACCCTTGCATGAAAAACGCTTACCGATTATAAACTCACTACAGATAACAAATTTGCCGCTCAATAAAGAAAAAGGACAGTAGTGTTCTTCTGGTCTATGTGATTTTCCATACAACAGCATGTCTGTTTTGGGAAAATTAGTAGTCCTTGTATTGTAATCTGAATTTTCCCTCGGTAATATTTACAGTTTTATTTTGTACTGGGTTAAAAGCTTGGAAAAAGAACGTCCCTTCAATCTCTTTCTTGATTTTATCAATTCGTATAATTGATAGCTCCCCGGTTCTTAATACATCAGTATCAAATCTATCATCAGTTGTATAGCTATTTTTATAAGTACCCCCTCTTCCAATAATATCGTTCAATATATAAACACCTTCTTTAATACCTTGATTCTCAAAAATACCTATTATTATAATTTCAATGGACCTTTTTCCTGTTACTGCAAATAAAGTATCCCCTAATAAAGTTGCATTTTTACAACCCGAACAAAAACCATCAGGTATATATAAAATTCCATCTAATTTGCATTGAAAATAATATCCTTTGGGAGTATCCTCTTTCTTACATTTTAGGGAGCAAAAAGTAATAACAGTATTAGATGTTTGTTTTTCATTAGCTTTTAAATTCTAATGCAATATAATAAAAAGCACCCCCCAATAAAAAATCCCGGCTCTTAACCGGGATTCAAATGATTTAGCCTTTTCGTTTGGCTCTTAAGATGTCCAGTGCTTTCTTCTGGTTCTCTACTTCTGTTTTTTGTTTTTCGATATTGTTTTTATTGGTTTCTATATCATCTTCTAATTTCTTTTTCTTTTTGATGAGGCTTTCGCTTTCATCGTTATAATCTTTCAGTTTATTTTCTGTTGATTTTACTTTGTCTTCCTGCTCCTTGATCTCCACTTCCAATGCCTGTGCTTCGGCCCATGGTAAAAAATTGAGACAATAGGTTTTTACTTTTGCGATAAATCCTGCATCATCCGTTGATTTAATATAGTTCTCATACCCTCTTGAAACAGCAAAGTAAACATTGCTCTCATCTTTTTCTTTGCGGCTCTTACGTTCTACTCTCAACAACACATCAAAGGTTTCATTGCTTATTTCGGGTATCCTGATTCCTTTATATACATACACTCCTTTGCTTTCTTTGGCATTGTATCCAAGCTGCGCTAATTTTTGCCTGATGGCATCTTCAGTTATGGAAGCTGAATGTGGCACTTCGGTAACAATGGCAGGGATCTTTTTCTTTTGCCACTCAAATTCACCAAAGATTTGTGCGTTTGCTGAGAAGGTTCCTATCATTGCAAACAGCAAAAGCGAGTATAGTTTTTTCATATCTTCTTGTTTTGTGATAACTAAGATAGAAAACAACCCTAATGAGTTGCACATTTAAAGGAAGAAATTCAACTATTTTTGAAGATCATTAAATTCTATTATTGAGCAACGTTAAAAAATTAGCAGGACAAACCTTGTGGTATGGCTTACCAACTATTGCCAGCCGCTTTTTGGGTTATTTAATGAATATGGCTTTGCCATTCATTTTTGCACAGCCTTCTGTTACAGCCGATTTGACGCAGGTATATGCCATCATTCCTTTCCTGAATATTCTTTTTACCTACGGGGTTGAAACCGCCTATTTCCGTTTCTCAAATGAAAAAGACAGGGAAGCTCTTTACAATACATTGAACATTTCGGTACTGGCAACAACAGTTCTGTTTACAGTTGTGCTTTACTTGCTGCAGCCATGGATTGCAGAAGCCGCCGGACTAACTGCCAAACCTGAATACATTTTATGGATGCTGGGTATTTTGTTTTTTGATACATTGGCCACTTTACCTTTCGCAAGACTCCGGCAGGAGAACCGCCCCAAGAAATATGCATTTATCAGGATAGCAGGTATTGTAGTCAATATTTTTATTGTATTTCTCTTTCTTGGTTTTTTGCCGGCTTATGTAAAAGATCATCCAAATAGTTTTGTTTCCACTTTTTTCAATGAAAAGATCGGGATCGGTTATTACCTCATTGGTAATTTTTGCGGCAGTGTGTTTACATTTCTATTATTGTGGAAGGAATGGAAAGGATTGCATTTTAATTTCAACAGCAAGCTGTGGAAAGAAGTGATGAAGTACAGCTATCCGCTCATCATTGTAGGCTTGGGTGGTATGATCAATGATATGCTCAGCCGTTTAGTGTACCAGCATGTGGTTGATTTGCCTGAAGAAGAAGCCAAACATGAGCTGGGCATATTCGCCAATATTTACCGAATAGCGGTGTTGATCACTATTATGATTCAGGCATTTCGTATGGCGGCAGAACCGTTCTTCTTCAATCGCTCAAAAGATGAAGATGCACCGCACACTTATGCAAGGATCATGAAGTTTTTTGTGATTGCCTGTTGTTTTATGTTCCTTTTTATTGGTTTGTATTTAGATGGATTGAAATGGATCATTACGTTGAAATCAAAAGCATGGGGCGAAGGGATGAGTGTAGTACTGCTCCTGGCTATGGGAAATGTTTTCCTGGGTATCTATTATAACCTCAGCATCTGGTACAAACTCACCAATAGAAATTTATATGGGGCGGCTATTACTATTGCAGGTGCAGTTATTACCATCGGGGTAAATATTTTGCTCATACCAAAATTTCATTACTGGGGTGCAGCTATCGCAACGTTTACTTGTTATTTTTTTATGATGATCACCAGTTACCTGCTCGGTCAAAAATATTATCCCGTGCCTTATGCCAAAAAGAAACTGATTGCTTATCTGGTGCTGGTTACGATCATTGTGCTTCTTCATCGTGCAATCGTTTATTTCTATCCTCCACTCTGGTTTAGCATGGCAAGCGGAACCTTGCTGCTGGCCGGTTTTACTTACTTTGTTACAAGAATTGAAAAAAAGGAATTACAAAAAATTCCCTTCATCAGAAAGTTTATCTCAAATTAAAAAGGGATTATGTTTTTTTTCATAGCCAACCGTGGTGGCAGGTCCATGACCGCTATAGACAATGGTCTCATCCGGCAAAGTAAATAACTGTGTTTTGATACTGCTGATGAGTGTTTCAAAATTTCCACCGGGCAAATCTGTTCGTCCGATACTTTGCCTGAACAATACATCACCCCCAATCACAAAACCCTGTTCCTGGCAATAAAAACAAACATGGCCCGGTGAATGACCCGGTGCAAAAAGGATCTTCAGCCTATCATCATCGAGTATAATTTCTTCTCCTTCTTTGAAATAGTTCAGCTCTGCATTGTAATTATCAAAGGGCATATTCCACATGAGGCCGCTGGCTGGAGCAAAATCAAGTACTTGTTTCTCATTGGGGTGGATGTGAAGCAGCAATCCATAGGTTTCATGAATCCATTTATTGCCAAAAACATGATCAAGGTGGCAATGGGTATTCAACAGTAATTGTGGTTTGAGTTTATTTTGTTGAAGAAAAGTGCTCAGTTCCTCCCTTTCTTCTTCAAAATAACAGCCGGGATCTATAATGAGCGCATTACCTTTTTCGTTATACAGCAAATAGGTATTTTCCTGGATAGGGCTGAATGTAAAAGCTTTAACAGTGAACATGAATTGATTTTTGTACTTTTAATAACAGTTAACAGCAGGTTAAACACTACTAACATAACACGAAATACCATGAACGAAATTTTGGTTTAACAACAGATTACTCTTTTCATGGTATTCTATCTGACAAATAAAAACATTTATTATCAAACAGATGAAAATATGCGAATTCAACAGATGGGTTTTACAAGACTTACAGCAGCAGTATTATTTTTTCTTTTCGTTCTGTGCAATCAATCTTCAGCACAGGTAAATATGGTGGAGTTTGGTAAGAATCGTGTGCAACACACGAAGTTCACCTGGAGTTTTTATCAAAGCCCCAACTTTAATGTACACTATACACTTAACGGGTTAGAGTTAGCCAAGTTTGCAACACAGGCTGCAGAAGAAGAGCTTCCATCTTTAGAAGATTTTATTGAATTCGGAATCCAGCGCAGGCTCAATATTGTACTCTATAATAATTTCAACGATTTTAAACAATCCAATATTGGTATTGGTTTAGACTATCCCAATGCTGGTGGATTGACCAAACTGGTGAACAATAAACTGGTCATTTATTATAATGGTGATCATAATGATCTGCGTCGCCAGATCAGGGAAGGAATTGCAAAAGTTTTGGTAGAAAGCATGTTGTTTGGTGATGACCTCGGCGAGTTTGCACAAAACCAGGCTTTGCTTGATTTGCCTAAATGGATGACCGATGGATATATTGCTTATGCTGCAGAAAACTGGAGTACCAAGCTGGATAATGAATTAAAAAGTGCCATGATTGGCGCCAGTTATAAAAACTTTTACCAGTTTGCTTATGAACAACCACAGTTGGCCGGTCATGCCTTCTGGTATTATGTTGAAGAAAAATACCGTAGAGAAAATGTAACCTACCTGTTATATCTCAGCCGCATTTACAAAAATGTAAACCGTGCAACATCCACCATCGCTAAAAAGAAACTGAAACAGGTGTTGAGCGATTTCATGGTATATAACCGTGATAAATATTATAAAGATATTCGTGCAAGAAGAAACGTTCCAACCGGTCGCTTAACCGTGCCAAAAGAAATTGGTAAAAATGATTATTTCCGTTTCCAGGCAAACCCTAATCCGAAAAGTTTTACTTATGCTGTTGTTGAATACCGCAAAGGACAAACAAGGGTGATCCTGAATGAAAATTATGTATCAGAAAAAGTATTATGGAAAAGCGGCGTTCGCAATTTTGAAGAAAAGCCAAACCCCAATTATCCTTTGCTGGCATGGGACCCGAAAGGAACACGCATTGCTATGATTGTTTGGGAAAAAGGAAAAGTATTGCTGAGTGTATATGACGCATTCCGCAGAATTAAAACAGTAAAAAATCTTGAGTTGCCTTTTGAACAGGTGAATGATATGCAGTATATGCTCGACCCCAATACATTAGTGATGAGTGCAGTGAAAGGCGGACAAAGTGATGTGTTTGTTTATAAAATTGACAACCAGAAACTCGAGCAGGTTACCAATGATGTATATGATGATCTGGATGCAAGCTTTGTTGCATTCCCTAATAAAACAGGAATCCTGTTTTCAAGTAACCGTCCATCACCCAATGCAATGACGGGTGATACTGTGTTACCACGCAACCGTTACAATATATTTTTGATTGATAACTGGAATAAATCGGAATTCAAACAAATATCACAGCTCAGTAATATTAAATATGGCAACGCCCGTTTCCCATCGCAATACAATATGAATCACTTTACATTCATCAGCGATGAAAATGGAATTGGTAACCGCTGGGCAGGTTTTTTCACTACAACTGCCGCAGGGCTTGATACCGTGTTCCAGGTTGGTGATGAAATATTAAGAAACCCTGAACCACAAGAATTAGATTCTACTTTGCGTGCATGGAATAAAACCGAACCCGATTCTGCTTTCACGTTCCGTGTTACAGATGACAGTTCTTATACATTCCCTATTACCAATTACCAGAGCAGTGTATTGGAAACACGTATTGCAGGCGATAACGGCCAGGTAACAGAAGTAAACAGGCAGGGCGATTTTAAATTTTTGTACAAGCTTAAAGTAGATGAAAACACATTGCGTAAACGAAATGTAAATGCAAGGCCAACAGAATATATTAAACGAAGTACAAGGCTCGATAAAATTATTGGAGAAGATACTCAGCAAAGAACCGATACACAGGATAGTGTAACAACAGCACCCAAACCAACTGATTTTTTTGAAACAGAATTTAAAGTTGATTCAACAAAAGCTGGTGAAAAATTAATGGGTTCAAAAACACAAAGCCGTGAAGATGTGCTCAACCGTATGCGTGTATTTCCGTATAAGAAAAAATACTTCGTTGATAATTTAACCACCAACTTCTTATCTAACGGTGTATTTCTTATCAATCGTTTTCAACCTTATACAGGAGCTACCGGTCCGGTGAATTTAGGCAATTCAAATCCGCTTAATGCCATGACAAGAGTAGGTGCCATGGAGTTTATGGAAGATTATAAATTTACAGGTGCCTTCCGTATCAATTACGGATTACAGGATAATGAAGTGTTTATGCGTTTTGATAATTTAAGAAGACGTTTGGATTGGGGTCTTTCTTATTATCGTTCTTCATCAACTGTAGGGTTGGGTGTTTATACAGCAAGCCAGCTTACAAATGTTTACCAGGCCAATATTAATTATCCATTGAATGAAGTACAAAGTTTTCGATTGGCAGGTGGCTTGCGCAGTGATATCTATAATATAAAAAGCGATGATCTTGTTCCAGGCTCGTTGGAACAACCAAGCCTTGATGAAAATTATGCAATGGCCCGTTTTGAATTTGTACATGACAATACCATCAACCCTGTAACCAACATCTGGCGTGGGTTACGATTTAAGGGATGGATGGAAGCTTATAATCGACTTGGTGGAAGTTATACCGGCGGTGGAAGAGATGCAGGAGGTGATTTTACATTCAATCTTGGATTTGATGCAAGACATTATTTAAAGATCTACCGCAATTTTATCTGGGCTGTAAGAGCTGCTGCTGATGTTTCATGGGGTAATAATAAATTCATCTATTATCTCGGTGGTACAGATGGCTGGCTCATGTTAGGTAATAATGATGTAATGAGAAATGGTGTTGTCAAACAACGTTACTTCAACACAAGCAACAGACCTGCATTGAACCAAACATATGTATATGAATCACTGGCAGTAAACCTCAGGGGCTTTTTACAAAACTCTGCAAATTCGATGGAGAGAAAACCGGAATTTTGAGTGTCCGGGACTTTCACCAAATCAGTGGGAGGGCCGGACGAAAGGGCTATGACAATCAAGGCTATGTCCTTGCCCAGGCTCCTGAGCATGCCATTGAGAATATTCGGCAAGAACAGAAAGCGGCTGGAGATCCCAAGAAGATTAAGAAACTCGTAAAAAGAAAGCCTCCGGAGAAGGGCTATGTACCCTGGAATAAAGAGACCTTTCTAAAACTAGTCAATGGAAAACC
>JANMOR010000452.1:0-8322 GCA_031369435.1 Chitinophagaceae bacterium | reverse complement strand
TACCGTGATGGTTATACAACAGGCCATTTCTTTTCAACCAGCCAGTCTACAGATGAATCAGTACTTCCAATGTATGCAACTGACTGGGTAGATGGTAACCGTTACCTGGATCTTCACAGACATACGTGGACAAAAGATCATCCAATCATTGGTGGTGAATGGTCTTATTTTGCCAATTTGATAGGAAATACAAACCAGGTGTTATATCTCCTGAAGGGATCGGATGATGGTGTTGTAAAAAACACCAGTATCGCAGAAATGCGTGCAATGCGTTCGCTGTTTTATTTCTATATGATGGATTTGTTTGGCGGAGTGCCGCTTGATACTGTTTATGGCGACACTCAATTGAAAGAACGTGCAACAAGATCGCAGGTGTTTAATTATGTTGAAAGTGAACTGAAAGCTGCTATTCCTTTCCTTAAAACTACATCAGGAGCAACTACATATGGTACGCCAACCCGTTACATGGCGTATGCATTGCTGGCAAAAATTTATCAGAATGCAGAAGTTTACACAGGCACAGCCAAAAATAATGAATGTATTGCTGCTTGCGACAGCGTAATGAGTGCAGGTGGCGGAACGCAGTATGTACTGGAATCAAGAGCAACATATTATAACATGTTTGCTCCTACAAACGGTCCATCATTCAAAGAGTTCATCTTCGCTATTCCTTATGATCCTTCTACTTCAGCAGGTTATATGTTTTATTCCCGTTATGATTTAAACCGTAATCTTGGAATTAAGTATCGTTACTCAGCTTCAACACCAGGTACCAATATTGATCCTATACTTAACCTGACAACGGGAAATGGCTTGATTAATAATAAACCAAGTGGGCCACGCTGTACAACCGATGAGTACTATGCATATTTTAATGATCCAAATGATATCCGCAATAATCAATGGCTTACCGGTTTGCAATACTGGGCAACAGGTAATCCCATAATGGTTCGTACAACTAATCTCGGCTATGATCAGTTTTATACAGGGGGCTCTCCGGGAACAGCGTACACATATCAACTTAATATCACACCCCTTGGTAGTGGAACAAGGTTAGGAGCAACTTCTTACGATATAGGAAAAGATGAAATTGCATGGAATACAGGGTACAGAAATATCAAGTTCCTGGCCGATCCTAATTCTACAACCAGGAATCAGAATAATGATTTGCCTGTTTTCCGCTTATCTGATATTATCTTAATGAAAGCAGAAGCAATACTTCGTGGTGGTACAGGTACAAACGGGCATACTGCTTTATCGTTAGTGAATATGCTAAGAGCAGTTCGTACAACATCTGCAGCATTAGCTACTGTAACATTGGATGATATTTATGCAGAACGTTGTCGTGAACTTTCATGGGAGTGCTGGCACCGCACAGATATGATCCGTTTTGGTAAATACGAAAACCCATGGGGTTTAAAGAAAACAAATACCGATACCTATCGCAGATTATTCCCCATTCCTACATCTGCTATGGCAACAAATCCTAAACTGGCTCAAAACCCCGGATATAATTAGTCGTTAGTCAATCAGTATAAATTAAACCCGGAGTTTCTACTTCGGGTTTTAATTTTAATTTGTAGAAAATTTAAAAATTAAGAACTGCAAAATGTTTCCTGTTACGATGATAGCAAACGCAAACCCTGAACGATGCAGGAATAGATAAAAATATTTTTATATTGTTTGAATTGATCAAGAAGATTGAATTGCCAGCCTTACATAAAAAACTGTTTGTATGCGTAAACTTAAACGAAATGATTTCCTGAGAATAAGTACATTGGCCATGCTGGCACCGCTTATCAATCAGCTTTCAGCAATGCCTCCCAACAGGCAAAACGATTTTACAATAGACGAAGATCTTTTAAAACGATTGATTACTGCAAACGATCAGCAGGTAGCAGGTTTGCTGCAAACGATACAGACAGGTCAAATTGTTTTTGCCCGAAAGATAGGGTATGATTTTGCAGCACTTGCATCAGCTTACAGTTCTCCCGGTTCAATGTATTATCATAACCCATTGCTTATTTCTAAACTGGAATCGCTAAATGCTGCATTAATAAGTCAGCAAACGGCAGACGGTACTGTGAATATTGGTAACCTGGAATCGCCTCCTGATACAGCTTTTTTAGTTGAACTGTTAACGGCAGCTGTTTTTATTCTTAAAAAAGATAATTCAAAGGAGTTAATGAATGTAAATGCAACGATTCAAACTTTTTTAGTCAACGCAGGTAATGCTTTAACAACAGGTGGTGTTCATACACCCAATCACAGGTGGGTTATAAGTGCTGCATTAGCCCGTTTAAATGCTTTATATCCAAACAAAAAATATATTGATAGAGTTGAAGAATGGTTAAGCGAAGGAGTTTACCAGGATAAGGACGGGCATTATCCTGAACGTAGTGCAATCTATAGTGGTGTGGAGAATGCTGCATTCATTTCAATGGGTCGTTTATTAAACAAGCCATCTTTATTTGCACATGTAAGAAAGAACCTGGAGATGATGTATTATTATATGGAGCCAAATGGCGATGTTGTTACAACAGATTCAAGAAGACAGGATCAGTACCTGTTAAGAACTAACATCTTATTTTATTTTCAGTACAGGTATTTAGCTATTAAAGAGAACAACAGCAAATTTGCTGCTATTACCCGGTTCATTGAAAGTAATCCGGGCTTTAATCAAGGGATTTTAAGCAATGGATTATTTCATTTCTTAGAAGATCCATTATTGCTGCAACAACTTCCTGCCAGTGTTTCGCCAATTGATAATTACGAAAAACTATTGACCACATCAAATCTTTTAAGAATACGAAGAGGAAAAACAACCACTACTTTATTTGCTGGTGTAGACTGGCCATTAACCATTGCTTCGGGCCGGTCGAACAGTCCCAATTTTTTTTCTTACAGAAAGGGAAATGCTATTTTGAAATATATGCGGCTTTCTACAGGCTTCTTCGGTATGGGCTATTTTTACAGCGATGGAATAAAAAAAGAAGGCAACCAATACATCCTGCATAAAAAACTGGAAGTGCCTTACTACCAACCATTACCAAAAGATTTAAGAAACAGTAAAGGTGATTATAAATTATCTCAGAGTACAGATGATCGTTTCTGGAATAAGATGGATTTTAAAAACAGGCCGAAAAGCAATGTGAAAACACTTGACACAAAGATTGTGTTTTCGGAAAACAGCAATTCCAGTGAACTTGATTTCGAGGTAACAGGACTTGCAGGCGTGCCTGTAACAATTGAACTCTGTTTTTTGGAAGGTGGAAAATTATCAGGAGTGAGCGAACCCGTTAACGGTAATTCTTTTCTTGAAAAAGGTATGGGGCAATATGAATTGGATGGAGATGTCATCAGTTTTGGGCCGGGAGCAGCAGCTCATAAAAAATTTACTGAGTTAGAGGGTGAGCGATACAGTACACATTTTGGAAGTTTAAGAACTGATGGAATGCATGTTTACATAACGGGCATAACACCATTCAATCATAAATTAATATTCAATTAGAAACTAAGATATAATTATATGTAATGGGCTTACGAAATTAATGAACCTGCAACTGCAACATAATAATCATTCAAAACCAAAAACTGGCAGATTGCTTTCTTTGGATGCTTTGCGGGGGTTTGATATGTTCTGGATTATCAGCGGCGAAGGAATTTTTCATGGCCTTGCAAATGTTGTTCTGCAAAAACATTCTTTATACCGTAATCCGGAAGATTGGCAAATTGCTGTAACAGGTGATTTAAGTTTTTGGGAACGTATAGCTGTTGGCATCAGTAATCAATTACATCATACGCCGTGGAATGGGTTTACATTTTACGATTTAATTTTTCCATTGTTTATTTTTATTGCAGGTGTGTCCATGCCTTTTTCATTCAGCAACCAGATCAATAAACCAGGTGCTGATAGAACTACAGCAAAAAAGAAGATCTACCGTTCCTTAATTAAACGTACTCTTCTTTTAATTTTTTTAGGGATGGTTGTAAATGGTTTGTTGCAGTGGGAGGCATTTGATAACACAAGGTTTGCAAGTGTGCTGGGCCGCATTGCACTGAGTTGTTTTTTTGCAGCATTCATTTATTTGAATTGTAAACTTCGTACACAAATTATTTGGTTTGCAGGTTTGTTGCTTTTGTATTGGGCAGTTATGATGCTCATTCCTGTTCCAGGTTTTGGTGCCGGCATATTAACTGCAGAAGCTAATTTGGAAGGATATATCGACAGGCTGCTGGTACCAGGAAAATTACACAGGCCCACTTATGATCCCGAAGGGATACTCTCCACTATACCGGCTATTAGCACTGCTTTGTTGGGAATTTTTACAGGTCAGTTTTTACGAAATGAAAAAATAGCTTCAAGTAAGAAAGTGCCTGTAATGCTGGCAGCAGGGATTATATTATTATTGCTTGGATTATTATGGGGACTTGTTTTCCCCATCAATAAAAATATGTGGACGGGCTCTTTTGTTTTATATACCGGCGGATGGAGTGTACTGTTGTTTACTTTGTTTTATATTGTAATTGATGTGATGGGTTTTAAAAAATGGAGTATGCCTTTTGTTTGGATCGGTTGTAATTCAATTTTAATTTATATAGCGGCACATGGGTTGGTTAATTTTCAATCAACATCAGCATTTTTATTTGGCGGATTGTATGGCAAAACACCTGTAGTATGGCATGGGCCTTTAATGTGGATAGGTGTAGCATTGATTCAATTGGCTGCTATGTATTTTTTGTATCAGAAAAAATGGTTTTTAAAAGTATAAGGTTAAGAGTTATCAACCTTAAAAAAGTTGGCGACCCTGTAATCAATCAACGATCGCAAATCATATAAAAAATGAACAAATTACAAACGGCCGATTACATTGTGTTTATCATTTACTTCATTCTTGTATCCGGCTATGGTATCTATATCTACCGCAGAAAGAAGAAAGCATCAACAAGCTCTAAAGATTTCTTTCTTGCCGAGGGCTCACTAACATGGTGGGCCATCGGTGCATCGTTAATTGCCAGTAATATTTCAGCTGAACATTTTATTGGCATGAGTGGTTCGGGGTTTGCATTAGGACTGGCCATTTCAACCTACGAGTGGATGGCTGCTGCTACTTTAATACTGGTAGCCATCTTTATCATTCCCATGTACCTGAAGAATAAGATTTATACCATGCCACAGTTCCTTGCTATGCGATACGATGGAACAGTAAGCACCATTATGGCGGTCATCTGGTTGTTGGTATATGTATTTGTAAATCTTACTTCCATCATTTATCTCGGCGCACTGGCTATTTCATCCATTGCACCCATCAGTTTTGAATGGTGTATTGCAGGCCTGAGTTTATTTTCAATTATTGTAACATTAGGAGGAATGAAAGTAATTGGATACACAGATGTGTTCCAGGTATTGGTGTTGATCATTGGCGGATTAGTTACAACTTACTTAGCATTAACCTTATTATCTGAACAGTTTGGATTCGGAAAAGATATTTTTAAAGGACTTTCTATTTTACGAAAAGAAGCACCGGGACATTTTCATATGATATTCGACAAAACCAATTCGCATTATAAAGAATTGCCCGGCATGTCGGTTTTGATAGGAGGGATGCTTATCAACAATCTTGCTTATTGGGGATGCAATCAATACATTGTACAAAGAGCATTGGGTGCCGATTTAAAAACAGCACGGAAAGGAATTTTATTTGCTGCGTTTTTAAAAATGCTTGTGCCCGTTATTGCAGTGTTGCCCGGCATTGCGATGTTTGTAATGCACAACAATGGAATGTTTCAAAAAGAAATGGCAGATGCAGCAGGTGTTATAAAACCAGATCATGCTTATCCAACCTTAATAAATTTATTACCGGCCGGCTTAAAAGGAGTGGCTTTTGCTGCATTAACAGCAGCTATTGTAGCATCACTGGCAGGGAAGGCCAACAGCATCTCCACTATTTTTTCATTAGACATTTATAAAAAGTATATGAACAAAGAAGCAACAGAAAGAAAACTGGTGCTTACAGGAAGATGGGCTGTGATCATCTCCATGCTCATTGCTGCTATTGTGGCGCCTGCACTCAAATCTTTAGACCAGGCTTACCAGTTTATACAGGAGTATGCAGGGTTCTTCTCTCCCGGTGTATTGGCAATTTTCTTACTCGGTATGTTCTGGAAGAAAACGACAGCCGCAGCAGGGTTGGCAGGAGCTTTATTAACCGTTCCTATTTCAACTGTTTTAAAATTTCTTCCAACATGGACAAACGGCGCATTCCCTGATTATCCTTTCTTAGACAGGATGACGATTGCTTTTTTTGCCATCATCATCATTATGGTAACGATCAGTTTAATAAAACCCAAAGCTGCAAATGATACACATACAATTGAAATGGACACCTCTTTATTTAAAGTTTCACCTGGTTTTATAATAGGTTCATTTATTATTTGTGGAATATTGGCCGCATTGTACACTGTGTTCTGGTAAACTATACTTTCTTATTTAATGAAATTGGTTTAACAGCTCACTGTAAAGTAGAGATTTGTGGAACAAACAAATGCAGTTGTAGTTAAGAAAGCTATACAATATGATTTCCGTTATAACGTAACATTGATAAAACCGCAAAATAATGATGAGCAGAATAATAATAGTTTTCTTTACCAGTCTTTTTTTAGCTATAACAGTCATGGGGCAAGCCCCTGTAAAACTGTTAAGCCCCGATAAGACCATTGCAGTTACAATAACTTTGGCCAATGGAGAAATTAATTATAAGGTTACAAAAGCCGGCAAAGCCATTCTTGAACCATCGGGGTTGGGCATTGAAATGGAGAAGGAAAATTTTTCTTCCAATTTAAAGCTCATCAAAAAAGCGGGGCCTGTTTTAATTAAAGAAAATTATCAAACACTGAATGCCAAAAAAAGTAAGATCAATTACCAGGCAAACCAGCTAACAATTTCTTACAGCAATACTACCGGCAAACAAATGGATATTATTTTCAGAGTATCTGATGATGGTGTTGCATTCCGATATTATTTTCCATGGATCAATGGGGCAAAACAAATTATAACAAAAGAATTATCCTCTTTTCAATTTAATCAAACGACAAGGGCATGGCTGCAACCGATGAGCGAAGCTAAAACGGGATGGGAACAATGTCATCCATCCTATGAAGAACATTATTTGCAGAACATTCTTGTAGGAACGATAGCTCCTTTAAAATCAGGGTGGGTGTACCCGGCTTTATTTCAAACAAACAATGAATGGGTGTTGATAACTGAAGCTGCATTGGATAGTAATTATTGCGGCACAAGGTTGATCAACGATTCAGCAAGCGGCAATTATAAAATTGGATTTCCTGATCCACGTGAAGTATTTACCGGAGGTGCCCTGCTGCCTCAACAGAATAAACCCTGGCACACACCATGGCGCATCATTACCATCGGCAGTTTAAAAACAATTGCTGAATCAACATTGGGAACTGATTTAGCACCTGCTGCTGTGGTATTCGATCAGTCATTTATAAAACCAGGTAAAGGATCGTGGAGCTGGATCAACAGCAAAGACGATTTTATTATTTATGATGAACAGAAAAAGTATATTGATTTTGCTGCTGATATGAAATGGCAATACTGTTTAATTGATGTTAACTGGGATACAAAAATCGGGTATGAAAAAATTAAAGAATTATCTGATTATGCAGCTACAAAAAATGTTGGGCTGATTTTGTGGTATAATTCTGCCGGTGATTGGAATACGGTTAAATATCATCCAAAAGGGTTGTTGTTAACCAAAGAAGGAAGAGAGAAAGAGTTCGGTCGTATCCAGGCAATGGGTATCAAAGGAGTTAAAATAGATTTTTTTGGCGGCGATGGCCAATCAATGATTAAATATTATATCGATATATTAAATAGTGCTGCCAAATACAAGCTGCTTGTAAATTTTCATGGAGCTACATTGCCAAGGGGCTGGCAAAAAACATATCCGCACCTGATGACTGCTGAAGCTATTTATGGAATGGAGATGGTAACATTTAATCAAAATGCAGCCGACCTGCAGCCTACCCATTGTGCATTGCTGCCATTTACACGTAATGCTTTCGACCCGATGGATTTTACCCCGATGAATTTATATAAGCTCACCCATTCCAATAGTATAAGAAAGACAACGGCTTCATTTGAACTGGCATTATCGGTTTTGTTTTTATCAGGCATACAACATTATGCAGAATCTCCGGAAGGCATGAGCCATGTACCTGCGTACATAAAAGAATTCTTACAACAGCTTCCCAATAATTGGGATGATGTGAAATTTATTGATGGCTATCCGGGCAAAT
>JANMOR010000451.1:0-7638 GCA_031369435.1 Chitinophagaceae bacterium | reverse complement strand
TGATTATGACTTTCAATTTTAAAAACTACTCCCAGGTTATCACCAATATCCATCAATCCGGCGTTTTCATCACCTGCTTTAACAAGCATTCGTCCTCCTTCACGAGGCAATGTTTTTAACCACTTGATGGAGTTTTTATAACTGCAATGTTCGCTCCACATGCCGCTGAAGGCGCAGAGTTCATTAAAGTTAGGTGTGCGGCCAAGTTTCTGTTTGATGAGTTCAAATTCGTCTGCTGTAATACGGAGTTGCTGAGCGGTAGTAACTGTTATTTCCATGATGTATAAGAAAGCGCAAAAGTACAAATGACAAATGAATGGTTTGAAACTATGGAAAGAAATATTTTAATTTGCTGATTATACATGACCTATCTCCTGTTTGCAATATATCTTTTCTTATTTTGCTGGCTCATTACCAGGATCAGGTTTTTACAAAACTCCGGGTTAAGTAATCAATGGCTGATTGGATTATTTATACTTAAGGTTGCTGCCGGTATTGCTTATGGCTGGTTTTTCACCACTATTCCTAATTTTGAGCAAACATCCGACAGCTGGAAGTTTTTCTTTGATGGCAGGAAAGACACTCAACTTTTATATCAGGATCCCATCAGGTATTTCAGCAGTATCCTCGATAACCCTCATGATAGAGAATACCGCCATCTCTTTTCAAGCGTCAATTCCTACTGGAACGATCTGAAGCATAAGTATATGGTGAAGCTCGTTTCGCTGTTTAATATTTTTACAGGTTCACGGTACTATGTAAATGTGATTCTTTATTCATTCATCACTTTCTTTGGGCCCATTGCTTTGATAAGGGTCATGAATGATGTGTTTCCTAACCGCTTACGGTTGATCACTTGCAGCACATTCCTGTTCCCTTCTTTTATTTTCTGGTCATCGGGTATTCATAAAGATGGGCTGGTGTTTACATTGCTTTCCCTGGCAGTTTATGTAATGTATTTTGCTATGAAAGAAAAAAAGTTAGGGCTCAAGCAATTACTTATCATCGCTTTTTTAATTGCATTGATCTTTCCAGTGCGTAATCATGTTGTACTCGCTGCCATTCCGGGTTTCTTTGCATGGTGGCTGGCTGAAAAATATTTCAAACGTAAATGGTTAAGTTTTTTGCTTGTTACAATTATCTGCAGCGTTATTTTTTTTGGCGCAAAATATATTCATCCCAAATTAGATCTGCCTATTTCTATTTCATTAAGGAACAAAGATTTCATCCGGCTTGGAGGAAACTCTTTTTTACCTCAACGAAAATTAGAACCAACTTTTACCGGCTTTCTTAAAAATGCACCACAGGCATTGAATCACACATTGGTTCGACCTTATATAACTGAATTTCTTTCACCTCTTTATTTAGCAAGTGCTTTAGAAATATTGTTTATCTGGATACTTGTATCAGTTTGGTTTTTCAGGTTTAGTGATAATCCATACAAACATTCTGTTGTACAATTTCTTTTTCTTGTTTCAATGGTGTTACTTCTGTTAACCGGTTATATCGTTCCGCAACTGGGTGCAATTGTCCGTTACCGTGCCATCTTTTTCCCTTATATCCTTGTACCTATCATTGCAACGATTGATTGGAAATGGAATAAATTAAAAAAATAAATATGTTTTTGATTTTTGACTAACATCCGTTCAATACTCAAACAAAAGGCGTAATTTTTCCACAATTTTTACAAACTCAATCGATTCCGTTGATATTTTCAAAACAAAACTCCAAAATTTTGGAGTTTTTTTCGTTCATTTGCCTTTTAAAAAATCTTACATGCAATCATTACGCTTTAAAGCAATTGACAATTTAAACAACAGCACTCAACCCGAGTTTGCTGCTTCAACAAAAATCACGGCTATTTTCAACGAGAATGTATTTACATTAAAAGTTGCACGTGAATTTTTAAGTGATGAGGCTTATAAAAGCCTGGTAGCTTCTGTTAAAGGAGGCAAAAGAATTGATCGCAGTATGGCGAGCCAAATCGCCAGCGGTATTCGCCAATGGGCTGAAACAAAAACGGTTTCTCATTACACACACTGGTTTCAACCACTTACAGGTACCACAGCTGAAAAGCATGATTCATTTTTTACATTAAAAGGTGATGGAACTGCAATTGAAGAATTTGACGGTGCTGCATTAATTCAGCAGGAACCTGATGCATCTTCTTTCCCAAGTGGTGGATTGCGTGCAACTTTTGAAGCACGTGGCTATACTGCATGGGATCCTTCTTCTCCTGCATTTATTATGGAGATTGGAAATGGTAAAACTCTTTGTATTCCTACTGTGTTTGTTTCTTACACAGGTGAGTTACTCGATTATAAAGGACCGGTATTAAAAGCTTTGGAAGCAGTGAATAAAGCGGCTTTGGATGTGTGTCATTATTTTGATAAGAACATCACTAAAGTAACTCCTACTCTGGGTTGGGAACAGGAATATTTTGTAGTAGATGAAGCACTGTTTAATGCACGTCCCGATTTAGTATTAAGCGGCCGTACCGTATTTGGTCATGCACCTGCAAAAGGACAACAATTAGAAGATCATTATTTCGGATCAATTCCTGAAAGAGTATATGCGTTCATGCGTGATTTCGAAAATGAATCCTACAAATTAGGTATCCCTTTACGTACACGTCATAACGAAGTAGCACCTGCCCAGTTTGAGTGTGCTCCAATTTTTGAAGAAGTAGCTGTAGCTGTAGATCATAACTCTTTGCTGATGGATGTAATGGATCGTGTTGCACGCCGTCATAAATTAAGAGTGTTGTTGCACGAAAAACCATTTGCCGGTATTAACGGTAGTGGTAAACACAATAACTGGAGTATGGCAACAGATACAGGTATCAACTTACTGGCTCCCGGTAAAACGCCAAAGACCAACCTGATGTTCCTTACCTTCTTTACAAACGTTGTACGTGCAGTTGATGTGTATGCTGATCTGTTGCGTGCATCTATTGCCAGCGCAGGCAATGATCACCGTTTGGGCGCCAACGAAGCTCCTCCTGCTATCATTTCAGTTTTCGTTGGTAAATATTTATTTGAAGTATTAGAAGCTGTTGAAAAAAGAGTAACTGATAAATTTGATGAGCAGGATGAAGCCATCTTAAAATTAGATTTACATAAAAGCATTCCTGAACTGTTGCTTGATAATACAGATCGTAACCGTACTTCTCCATTTGCATTTACAGGCAACAAATTTGAATTCCGTGCGGTTGGTTCAAGTGCAAATTGTTCTAATGCAATGACGGTGTTGAATGCAATTATGGCACAAACACTGATGACTTTCAAAACAGAAGTAGATGCATTGATTGAAAAAGGTGATAAGAAAGAAATTGCCATCATGCATGTGTTACAACGCTATGTTAGTGAAAGTAAAAAAGTATTGTTCGAAGGTGATGGTTACAGTGAAGCATGGGCAAAAGAAGCTGAAAAGCGTGGATTACCCAATGTAAAAACAACTCCGTTGGCATTAGATGCAATGGTTACCAAAAAGTCAAAAGAATTGTTTGAAAGTACTGGTGTATTTACACATGCGGAACTGGAAGCTCGTCATGAAATTGAACTGGAAAACTACATTAAGAAAGTACAGATAGAAGGACGTATCATGGGTGAGCTTTGCACAAGTCATATTCTGCCTCCATCAATCAAATATCAAAATGTATTGATCAATAACATTAAGGGATTGAAAGATATTGGTATTGATGAAAAATCATATGCCAACCAAAAACAAATCCTTGTAAAGATTTCTGAACACATCAATAAGGTGAGCGATCTTGTTGAACAAATGATCGAAGCTCGCAAAAAAGCTAACACGATTACTGATACAAGAAAAAAGGCAATTGCTTATTGCGATGATGTGAAAGGTAAATTCTTTGATGATATCCGCTATCACGCAGATAAACTGGAATTATTAGTTGATGATGCCAGCTGGTACCTGCCGAAATATCGTGAACTTTTATTTTTACGCTAATACAGTCCCTATTGATTAGCAAAAGCCCCATGTGAAAACATGGGGCTTATTCAACAAAGATTACTTTAAAAGAGAAGAGCTGCAAAAACTGCAGCTCTTCTCTTTTATTTCTTACTTTTTATTATTTCATATGAAACGATTCAAGGAATTTGGTTGTAAAATTTCCTTTTCGGAAATTTTCATCAAGCATTAATTGCTGATGAAAAGGGATCGTTGTTTTAACCCCTTCAATTACATATTCACTTAACGACCTGCTCATGGTATTGATGGCCTCTTCTCTTGTTCTTGCAACGGCAATGATCTTTGCAATCATTGAATCATAAAACGGAGGTATCACATAACCGGCATAAACATGCGAATCAATACGAATACCATGACCACCCGGTTGATGCAGTGTTGTTATTTTACCCGGTGATGGACGGAAATCATTGTATGGATCTTCAGCATTAATGCGGCATTCAATGGCGTGCATCTGCGGTTCATAATTTTCTCCACTGATCTTTTCACCAACAGCTATCAGGATCTGTTCTTTAATGAGATCGAAGTTTGTTACTTCTTCAGTAACGCAATGTTCTACCTGGATACGTGTATTCATTTCCATGAAATAGAAATTGCGATGCTTATCAACCAAAAATTCAATGGTGCCTACACTTTCATATCCAATTGCTGAAGCAGCTTTAATTGCAGCTTCACCCATTGCTTTACGCAGCTCAGTTGTCATAAAGGGTGAAGGTGATTCTTCAACTAATTTCTGATGACGGCGCTGAATAGAACAATCTCTTTCACTCAAATGACAAACAGTACCAAACCTGTCGCCTGCAACCTGTATCTCAATATGACGTGGCTCTTCAACAAACTTTTCCATGTACACACCATCATTCTTGAATGCTGCAGCGGCTTCTGTTTTAGCCATATCATAATTCCGTTCCAATTCTTCTTCTGCCCACACAACACGCATGCCTTTTCCACCGCCACCGGCCGTTGCTTTTAATATAACGGGGTAACCCACCTGCTTCGCAATTTCTTTTGCTTCAGCTACACTTTCAAGTAAACCACCACCACCTGGTACAACAGGTACTCCTGCTTTGATCATGGTTTCTTTGGCAGTGATCTTATCGCCCATTGAACGTATCTGGTGTGGTGTGGGGCCGATGAACTTGATTCCATTCTGTCCACAGATCTCGGCGAATCTTGCATTCTCTGCTAAAAAACCATAGCCCGGATGAATAGCATCGGCATTAGTGATTTCAGCAGCGGCAATAATATTGGGAACGTTGAGGTAAGATTCGGAACTGGCGGGTTTACCTATACAAACTGCTTCATCAGCAAACTTTACATGAAGACTTTCTCTATCTGCCGTAGAATAAACCGCAACCGTTTTAATTCCCATTTCACGGCAGGTGCGAAGAATGCGTAATGCAATTTCGCCACGGTTTGCAATCAGTATCTTTTTAAACATGGAGGAAATTTGATAATTTGAAAAAACGAAGATTTGAAAATTGTCCGTTTGTTAAAACACCGGACTGCTCATTTCAAATTAGCTCGGATCAACAAGGAACAGTGGTTGATCATATTCTACAGGAGATTGATCTTCCACTAAAACTTTTACAATCTTTCCTTTTACTTCACTTTCAATTTCATTGAACAATTTCATGGCTTCAATAATACATACCACTTTTCCGGGAGTTACTTCATCACCCACTTCAGCAAACAAAGGTTTATCGGGTGAAGCCTTGCGATAAAACGTACCGATCATAGGGCTTTTAATGGTGATATATTTATTGCTTTCGTCTGCTGACTTTGTAGCCGGTGGTGCACTTGACTGTTGAGTTGCTGCAATGGCCGGCATTTGTGGTGGCGCCTGCATCATGCCTTGAGAAGGTTGAAACTGACCCGAGATAACTGTTTGCTGAATGATCTCGTCTTTTTGTTTTATTGTAACCTTGAAATCTTTTTCTTCAATGGTAAGCTCGCTGAGATTGGATTTGTTGACCATCTTGATCAACTCCTGAATTTGTTTAAAATCCATGTTCGTTAGTTTTAAAATGAAGAATTATAACGGGCGGCTAAGATAGGGAATTCAAAATCAGAACTTCACTGATTTTTTTAAAAATTGGGCAAATATGTCGGATTTTGACCCAAAAATGCCTTGTTTTCACTAAAAAATGGGCAGTTTTTGAAAAACAGCCCATTATCATATTGATAAAAATTTTACTCTTTTACACGTTCAACATAATCACCCGTTTTAGTATTGATGCGAATCAACTCTCCTTCATTTACAAAAAGCGGTACCATAACAGTAGCACCTGTTTCTATGGTAGCAGCTTTTAAAGTACGTGTTGCTGTATCGCCTTTCATACCAGGCTCACTATAGGTTACCAGCATTACAATTTTATCAGGCAATTCAACAGTCATAGGTAAATCAGTTTCAGTATTGATCAGGATTGAAACTTCTCCGCCATCTTTTAAGAATTGCGGGGCATCAATCAAAGCTTCCTGCACAACCAATTGTTCAAAGGTTTCATTGTTCATGAAGTTATAACCCGTATCATCCTTATATAAAAACTGAAATTCTTTTCGCTCCACACGGATAGGGTAAATGGTTTCACCACTGTTCCAGGTTATTTCTACCGAGCGGTTATTATCAACACCCTTCAGTTTGGCCCATACTTTCGCTGCTGCACGTGCCGTTTTGTTTTCGCCAAACTCTACAATTTTGTATAAGCTGCTGTCAACTTTAATAATCATACCACGGGTGATGTCGGATGTATTTGCCATAATATCAATTGAAATTTTAATTTGAGGCTGCAAATATAAGGTAACGGCCAATGCTGGCAAATTGCGATAGGCTTTTAGACAATTATCTTTCGCACTGTTCTATCGTTTGTCATTGGATAGATTCCATCTTTATCAGGAGAATTAACAAAACTGAAGTTGCACAGTTCCTCATAAAATCTTTTTTGCCTGTACCTTGCATCTATGAAAAAAGGATTGTTTACTGTTTTCCTGTTTGCAGTTGTTCTGCATGCCAATGCTTTCATAAAGTCTGATTCAATTCCACAGCATTTACTCAATCTACCACTCCCTGATTTTAAAATTTTACTGGTTGATGGTAAAACCAATTTTTATACTGAAAACCTTTCACCCGATAAGAAAACAATGATCATGTACTTCAGCCCCGAATGCGATCATTGCAGGTACCAGACAAAGGAATTGCTCAAACACATTGATCAGTTCAGTGAAATACAAATTGTGATGTCCACTGTTTTACCGTTCGAAAACATGAAACAGTTTTATGATGAATTAAAAATTGCTCAATACAAGAATATTATTATGGGCAGAGATGTGCTGTTCTTCTTCCCTAAGTATTTCAGAAATCAATTCCTCCCCGGCATTGCATTATACGACAAAAACAAAACTCTTCTGAACTTTTACGACGGTGGCGCAAAAACAGAAGAGTTGATTGAGTTGATCAAACAGTAAGGAAGATAAAGTTTAATGGTAAGCAACGGCATTCCGTTAGTCTTTTTTATTTTTTCGTTTTGATGAGCACTACTCCATAACGCCCCTTTTCGCCATAAGTTTTTGTTGCATCATCTCCTTTCAACACATTTACACTTTCTATTAATTCAGGGTTCAGTTGATTTACTTCTTCAATGGTTGCTTCTA
>JANMOR010000375.1:0-1683 GCA_031369435.1 Chitinophagaceae bacterium | reverse complement strand
TAATTCAAGAACAAGCTGCATTGATGGAATCTTTAGCACTGAGGCTCAAGACAAGCTCGTCTAGTTTAACTTTTACAGCCCAACATGTTTTTGATATTTTTAAAACAAGCATTGTTAGGATGGAAACAATGGGTATAACAGGTTTTGATTCTCCTATTTTGCAATCCTCCATTACTGAATTAATAGGAAGTTTAGAAGCAATGAATGACTATATAATTGCTTACGAAAATGGAGCTGCTTCAAAGCAATCACAGTTGCGTATTTCATTTGCCACTGCTTATATAAAATCTAATGAGTCATTTGATCAATTTGATCGAGCATTCTTTATTACAGAATTTTTAAATCCATTGAGTAATGATCTTGCTTCCTTTCAACAAAAAATGGGGGTTCCATATTTTAACGAATCAAGGCCATTAAAAGCATCTACTGTAACTATTTTTGATCGAAATGCTTGGAATCCATGGTTTTATTCACCTACTCAAAAAGATGAATCGAATAAGGAAATGATCGCATTAGGTGAAAAATTATTTTATGATAATCGATTATCATTTAATCAAACGAGAAATTGTGCAAGTTGTCATCAAGCCAATAAAGCATTTACTGATGGAAAAATTAAAAGCAACTCCTTTGATGGTAAAAAACCAATTCTCCGAAATACACCAACAATATTGTATGCAGGATTGCAATCAGTTCAATTTACTGATTCAAGATTGGTCTATTTAGAAGATCAAGCAAAACAAGTAATTGAAAACCCAAATGAGTTACATGGAAATTTGAAAAATGCAGCAGCATTTCTTCAAAAGGACAAAATAATTCAAAACCAATTTCTACAATCATTTAATGATAGTTCAATCAACCCATCGAATATTCAAACTGCAATAGCTGCATTTATTCGTTCAAAATCTACTTTTAATTCACCATTTGATCAATACATGCTGGGGAATAAAAATTCGATCAGCGAAGAAGCAGTCAAAGGGTTCAATTTATTTATGGGGAAAGCCAAGTGCGGTACTTGCCATTTTATGCCATTATTTAATGGGGTTGTTCCTCCTCAGTTCAATACAATGGAATCAGAGGTTTTAGGGGTTCCTGCAAGTAACAAACCTCCTTATACAATCGATCTTGATTCTGGTAAATATTCAATGTATCAATCTTTGCTTCATTTATATGCTTTTAAAACACCTACTATTAGAAATGCCGCCAAAACAGCACCCTATATGCATAATGGTGTATATCCTGATTTACAATCTGTCATGGATTTTTATAATACATCAACGGTAAACAGGTACAATTTGTTCACCGTTGATGTATATTAACCGTACGGCAAAACGTGCGGAGGTTACAGAATTACTTTACTTACCACATGCACCACACCATTGGTGGCAACGATATTGGCGCTGGTAACAGGCGATGCAGCATTTGCACTCCCGGTAATTTTTACAGCAGCTGGCAGTGAAACTGTAAGTGTTTGGCCACTGTTCAGCGTGGGCGCCGTACCACCACCGATCAAATCACTGGCAAATACATTGGTGCCGGTTACATGTGCTTTTACAATAGTGCCAACCGCTGCAGCGTCTGCAGCATTAATAACGGCTTCTGTATTAAATGGGGTAGCTTCAAACGCTGTATTGGTGGGGGCAAATACGGTAAACTTACCTGCACCTGAAAGCGCTCCTGCAAGGC
>JANMOR010000280.1:0-1904 GCA_031369435.1 Chitinophagaceae bacterium | reverse complement strand
TTTCACTGCCGAAAAAGATATATGGAAAGTATCAACTCAAATCATCAAAGAAAGAAAAAGAAGAGAACTCGATCCTATGATGAAACTGATGGATCAGCTGAGCAAAGTAGATGGCGATAAAAAAGATAAAGAAGTAAAAACCTTTGTTGATACAATTAATGGCATCAAAAAATTTGGCGCTCATGCAGATAGTATGCTGGATGTACTGGTGAAGAGTGATGAGAACTGGTTTTTAAGTACAGCGCTAAAGCTCTTTAAATAATTTTCTTTGAAGAAGGCCAAGCCGGCAATTGTCCGGCTTTTTTAAAGCACTATATTTTCATTATTTTCTGAAATATTAATATACTTGAAACATGCGACAGTTTAAACAAATTGAATTCTATACAAACTTATTAGTCATTGCAATATTTGCAATCCTCTTTATTTTTTTACATGAAGGTCAGTTCCTGTTTCTATCCTATTTCATAGTTGGCTCTATACAGGTCACAGGGATGCTTGTGCATGCATTCAACAAATGGTTTACAGGTAATAAAAGTATACGGCTCTATTATCATTGGCTGGTGTTGATCCTGTTGTTTCTTACACCTTTTGGTATTGGTTTTTGGATCTTACTGTATGCAGCTCCTGTAATGGCACTGTTTTACACCTATATCTGCTGGAAAGAATTAGAAACCGTAAAATTTAAACAGTTTGTGCATTTAAAGTAACTGCATATTCATACTAAACTACAAGTTTATGAAATACGAAATTCCCAACTGGCTCATCATTACAGGAGCAATCGGTCAAATGTTTACAGCCATGATTTATCCTTATATCCGACACAAAGTATTTGATTGGTATAACGATATTAAGAAACTGAAACCTCTCAACCAGGAAATTGCAAAGACCTATGGACGGTATATTCAAGGGTTGAATTTTTCATTTGGGCTTATTTCAATTCTGTTTACAAATGATTTGAAAAATGGAACAGGTTTAGCGGTTGCTATTACAGGTTTAATTGCTGCTTACTGGACAGGCAAACTCATTTCACAGTTTGCTTACTATCCCATGTATGAAATACCAAAGAAACTTATTTTTAAAATTGGCGAAGTATTGATGAACACGTTGTTTGTAACATTTGCAGTGATATTTATCTGGATGTTTATAACAAACCTGATCATGTATCTGAATATGTAGAATGTTGTAAATGAAAATCAGCATTGTACTTGTAACTTTAGTATATGAAAAAGAAAACACTTGTTTTAGGTGGGTCTGCAAACCCAGAACGGTACAGCTTCCTGGCCATTAACAGATTACGGAAACATGAACACCCGGTTGTATCCATTGGCCGCAAAGAAGCATTGGTAGCAGATGTTGATATAAAAAAAACACAAACTCCTTTTACTGATATTGATACTGTAACCCTTTATCTTAATCAGGAGCATCAAAAGGAGTATTACGATTATATACTGTCATTAAATCCCAAACGCATCATCTTTAACCCGGGTGCTGAAAATGAAGAACTCAAGCAACTGGCTATAAAAAATAATATTCAGCCAATGGAAGCTTGTACATTGGTTTTATTAAGTACAGGGCAATATTAATTTTGTTATCTGATTTTTGGAACCCAATACTTCAATAAGGATGATCAGTCATCTGCAGCTGGCAACTCCAAACTAATAACTACAAACTAAAAACTTTTTTTCGCTTATCCCCACCTGTTAATAAACACTTAACTGTTTATTCTTGCCGCTACTAAAAATATGTTCGTAAATTAGAGAAACTCAATTTATGAACTGGAGACGATTTAACGGTGAACACATCAAGCTTCCGATCAAGGAAGAAGTTCGTGCTGCCATTGTAAGAGAAACAGCAAAAGGGTTTCGTTTAAAAGTTTGTATTGGAACCGACAGCCAGGTAAAAGG